>NZ_QTLM01000012.1:0-140062 GCF_003602695.1 Bacteroides sp. AM07-18 | reverse complement strand
CAAATATTTTCGGAAGTTTTTTTTTATTTTTTCTCTTTTCTGTATTTTCAAATCCTTTAAACAAGGATAAGAAAAGCAAAACAAGAAAAGTTCTTTTTCTTTGCGAGTCGGACTGCAAAAATAAGGAGAATTATTAATAAGTTCCAAATGTTTTTCGAAAAATATTTTTATCTCTTTTTATTTCTCTGTGTCACCTTCCACACTTCTGTTTCAGTATTTCAATCTTACCACTTTCCTTCTCTTGGAAAGCGGGTGCAAAGGTATAGGATTTAACAATACAAGCCAAACATATCTATCATTTTTTTTAATAAAAATGAAACTTTTTTGTAACTTACTGATTCATAAATGCATTTCGCATGAACAATTTTGAAGAAAGGAAAAAGAGAGAAAATAACTATACATTATATATATACGTGCGCGCGAAGAGCACGAAGAAAGAGAATAAAAACATTTTATAAGCATGCCGGATTGGGTGGTGGCGGTTCTGTCAGTATAGTCGCCGCATCAAAGCAGGGACATTGTTTCACCCACTCTTCCGGCTCTATCTCCCCGTTATGGTTCAGGTCGGGGCTCAGGTCGCGGTGACCGCAAAGCCGGGAACCGGGATAATCCTTCAGCAGCAGCAACACAAGCACACGCAGGGAGTGCTTTTGAAAAAGGGTGCGTGTATCGGCAGGGCGACCGCACTCGTCAAGACCGCCTTCGTAGCAGACACCGATGCTACCTGCATTCTATTCTTTACCTATATTTAAACATCTTGTTACTTATATTACTATATTTGCATCTGATTAGTAAATGATAGTATGAAAGCAATATTATTAGTAAGAGTATCTACCAAGGTGCAGGACTTTGACGAACAAGAAAAGGAGATTTATCGGATGGCTGTCAAGGACGGTTACAAGCCAGAAGATATTATTTCTATTTGCGAGAAAGAATCTGGTATTAAACTGCCAGAAGAAGAGCGTGCCGGACTTAACAGAATGAAAGAACTGATAGAATCAGACAATACTATAAATTGTGTCTATTGTTGGGAAGTATCACGTATCGCCAGAAAGAAGAAGATAAATTTTAGTGTCTTGGATTATCTGGTAGAAAGAAAGGTACAGCTTATAGTAAAGAACCCATCAATCAGACTGTTAAAAGATGATGGAACTGTAGATGAGGCGGCAGATATGGTGTTTACCTTGTTCAGCCAGATGGCAGAAAGTGAAATGAGAACCAAGCTAGCCAGATGGAAACGTACCAAGGATGCTAACCGTAAACAGTCTATCTATACTGGTGGATGGTTGCTATATGGCTATAAGGTGGATAATGGTAAGATAGTGGAAGACGAGAAAGAAGCCAGTGTGGTACGTAAAATATTTAATATGTATCTTACTGGTAATTACAGCTATAATTCATTGGCTAAAGAATTGACAGAACAAGGTATCATTAGAAAAGGCAGTAGAACCTATGCTTGTAAGTTTGTTAGTTTGACGCTTAGAAATATAGCCTATGCAGGTGAACCCTCCAGTTTTAGCGGTTTGAACAAATTAAAAACAGAAGGTAATGTTTATCCTCCGATAGTTACCATAGAAATGATAAACAAGTGTAAGGAGATTGCCAAGGGCAATATATTGCTTCCCAAAAAGAAATATGATAATTATTACTTTGGTAAAGGTTTGCTTAGATGTCCTTATTGTGGCAGTATTATGGTAGCCAAGAAAAATAACAACACCTATCACTGCCAGAATTGCGATAAAGGGATATGGGTGCAAATAAATATTGTGGATAGTATATTGTGGCGTGTCGCTTCGGGACTTTACCTTAGTAAGCTAATCACTGGTAATACTAAAGATAGAATTACCTACCAGAAGAAACTGAAAGAATACGATAATAAGATTGCCACTTCCGAAAAAAACTTGAAAGATATTGAGAACAGAATAACCAAGGTGGAAGACAGTGCTTATCTGGACGGAACTATGAGTATTGACAGAGCCAAAGGGATTATCAAGCAACTAGGTGGCAAATTGGCTGATGAAAGAAAAATGCTGTCACAGTATTATATGGAAAGGGAACAGATTCAAGGTCTGCTGATTAAAGTGGACGAACCTAAAGAACTGGACGTTTCTAATATTACGGATGATAAATTGAGATTTGAGATTATACACGAAACTATAGAATACGCATTTATTGATAGAATTAATACTATCAAGTGTAATATTTCTATCTATATACCATATAATAATGAACCGCTTAGATTTGAACTGCATACTAAAGCCAACAAAGTGTTTTCACTGATAGACGGATATTCCAAAGGGGAAGAAATAAAATGCTATGAAAGGCGGTTTATAACTCCTAGAAACGTGGAAAAAAGTTCGGAGTATAATAAAAGATATTGTCAGGAACACAAGGAAGAAAATGCCAGAAGACAAAGGGAGTATAGAGCCAGAAAGAAAGCATTGAAAGAAAATGGATTGTAGCCTACTACTATATACGGTACTATACTACCTAGGTGGGTAGTATATTTAAATGGTAGTATATAATAGTTCATATTGTATTCTTGTTATTATCTCATTGCTAGTATTAGTTATAAAAGTACTCCTATTTGTAGTTCATTGAAAGTTTCGTATTTATGACTTGGTAATGTTCTAGAAGCTAAATATGCTTGTATATGTGAAACTCAAAATTTTATAGCTATGAAAAATTAGATAAGAAAAGATGCAGGGGTATATCTTATCCCCGATTATATGGAAACGCACACTATTACCACTTATAGTTTAGCGAATAAAGCATTTCTCCGCACTTATTTTCCAGAGTGCGTGTACGGACTTACCCCATCCATGAAGTTCAAAAGGAGAAAAAGTTAATAATATGTTATTTGTTCAGAACTGAAAAAGCCAACTTATCCATTTGTTTATAATGGGTAGGTTGGCTTTTGGGCTTAATAGTGTTGTTTGGCTATAAACAAATTAGGGTATAAAATAAATCTCTCTACCACCATCAATTGTTACTCCATTGCTGCTCCATGTATAATTGTAATTCTCGGTTTGACTAAAACCATTATAGTCTATAGTACTACCATTCAATGATTTTGTCTGGTTTTTAGGAGCGATACCTAAATAGCCAGCCCAATAAAGACAATCCACCTCGTCAATGTCTATACTATAAATGTCATAGTAGAACAACATGTATTTACTATTGGGAGTAGTATAGTAATCGAAGTCGTGAAGTCTTTCCCATTCCAATTTGTTATCATTGTCAAAGAAACGTTTTGTTTGAACTTTAATAATATTTCCATCTTCCCATGTGATAGTGTATTCTCTATTCTCTCTACTGTCTTTCATAAAGATGAGATGTCCTTCGGAATCATATTTACATGTTTTTGTATTGGAATAAGTATAACCACTGGATTCAGTAATCGTCTGATGGATTTCTTCTGCAAATCCTTGTGAGTTCACCCATACCTCAATCGTATAGTTTGGGGCTTTATTACTACCATCATACTCTACTATAACATCAGGTACGCCAACAGCTTTAGTCTTTGCAGGATAATTGTAGGTAAATGTAGCCGTTCCATAGTCATCCTCCATTTTAGTAAGAAAACCATTTGAATAAGTGAATTTCATATCATCCACTTGTTGTGGAAACTTGTTCTTGAATACCTTTTCCGCTTGGGTCTGGGCTTGTGAACGCTGCTGGATTCTGATTTTAGCCAATGCTTTCGTCCCATTCTTTGGCAAAAGAGAAATGACACAACCGCGGGCATTGGGCGTCATATTAGGCTCTATATCCAATGATATTTTTTCATTGCGTATCACTGCACGACTTTTTATTGTCGCACTCACCCAATCGGCTGCATCTTCGGGAATGAGCACTTCGTAATCGAAGTTTACGTCTAATGGTATGGTTACTTTTCCTCCGTCTGTAGGTATGCTGTAGGTAAGCGGCTGTCCTTCTTCTGAACTGCTGATATTCATTTCCCATTCGTAGAAGTTAATCACGTTCAGAGATGTATATCCGTTTCCGTCAGAAACCAACACATTGACATACCCATCAACATAAGAATCGGGAGCGGTCACTGTTATAATGCCACCGTCTGTAGTCTGATTTTCCAATCTTACTTTATAATTTCCGTCTGACGAGGCTGATACTATAGTCTTATCTGTAGTCCTTTTCAGTGTATATGGAATCTGAACAGTCTGCCCTGCTGAAATGCCTTGTTCTTGCACATTAAAAGTTATACTTACAGCTTTATATCGGGGAAGAGTAAAAGTTGTATTGTCTGCCAATGTAAAGGTTACTGTATTGTCATTGACTGTCACATCTTTAAATGTTTCATCAACAGTTGTAGCGGCAGCCCCTAACTTAGTCCAGTTAGCCCCTTTATCATAAGACACATACCAGAAATTATTTTCTATCTTTAATTGTGGAGTGATACCGTCCTTTCCATCCGTACCACTTTCTCCGTCTTTTCCATCAGTGCCTATAGCCTTTATTTTATTTCCGTCACTATCCAAAAGCCATTTTCCATCGAGTGTCCAATAGTAAATTCCATCAGAATCCTTTGACACCCCAATAATAGGCGTGACTCCATCTTTTCCATCAGTACCATTTACTCCATCCTTTCCGTCTGCACCATCTTTCCCATCCTTTCCATGATAGATAGTTATGGGTTGGCTTTTAGTAAATGTAATAGTATAACCCACTTCCTTACCATCCTTGGTAATAGGAGTTACGCTTGTTACATAATCGTTGTTTTCCAACGCTGCCACAATGTTTTGCAGAGAGGAGATATTTGTGTTTATTTGTTTGCAGATTTCTTCCAGTTGCGTAACCCTATTCTCCAAATTGTCTACTCTGTCTATAATAATAGAATCATCATAATTGTCACCGCAAGACGTAAAGCTTATACTAAAGAGGATGGCAATAATTGCCATTCCATTTAATCTGAATGCTTTCATTGTTGTTTTATTTTTAATATGAATCTATTTAATGTATTTATTCCCACTTAAAAGAATAAATTGTAATATCAGTTTCGGTACGAGTTTCTGTTACATTTCTTTCATCGTCAGTAATAACACCGTCACCATTCTTGTCTGTAAATGAACGCTTGGTAGTTTCTACGCTTGTATATGTTACAGTACAACTTTCCAAATACCCGTCTTTATTTAAAGTATAGTCAAATTTAGTTGTTTCTTCATCAGTATATTCATATTTGCAAGTCTCTTTATAATATTCATCGTAATATTCGCTTTTATCAGTGTACTTATTGAATATCTGTTCGGGCAGTTGGTTAGTACGCATACCTATCAGTTCGGGATGTGCGAAGAAAATATAATCATCATCTAAAGGAGTCCAACTTTCATCTTCTATGTTTGGGAACCATCCCTTACAAGTCTTTCCATTGTAGGTATATTCATAAACATAAGAATTTTCACTATTATTCTCTTTGTAGATATATTTTGTCATTTTCCCATTATCCCAAGTATAAGTATAGCTGCAATCGTCACTACTATGTCTTTCATCCATTTCATCTACCTTAATTAATTGGTTGGATGAATTATAAGTGAATATTTTGCTATATTCTCCATCTCCTTGTTGTTTTCTTACCAAATTGTCAGTAAGCGTGTATGTATTTGCATCATCATCATCAGAAGTTGCTATAATGGTATTATTCCCCCAAGTAAAACGAGTAGTATAATATTCTTTATCGTTCCAACTGTCAGTAACAGATATTAATCGCCCTTTGCTATCGTATGAGAATGTATATATTTCAATACTACCCTCTGCGTTAGTTTCTTTAATCTCCATTAGTCGTTTTTGATTGGTAATAATACCATCATCGTTTTTGATAGGTTCTTCATCATCATCACTGCAAGACGTGAAGTTAATGCTCATAACTACGGCTAATAAAGCCATTCTAATTAATCTAAAAGTTTTCATCTTTGTTTGATATTTAAGTTGTTAATGTTTGCTGATAATATATTATCGCTAGCACTTCTATTGAAGTAGAAATCACATATACGCCACTTTATCCCCAGTGGAAGTTGCATAAATATAAGTGTCGTGCTAAGAGGTCGAACACCAAATTTTTAAATTCTATATGATTTTGGTGTCTATATAATTCTTGGGCTATTTTACATGCTTCGGCAAAACTGCTTATTCCCTTTCGTACTTTGTTTAACGTGACAGATTGCTCTGTTACTATCCATACAATACTATATAGTTCTGATTCTTTTATATCATACTTAATCAGTTTGCTTAATTGGGGATATAGAGAACAATCACAATACATGAAAAATGTGTATGTGTTATTATCTGGAGAAAAATTAACTGGACCAAATTTTACATGGTTTCCCACATCTATAAAATTAAGAAATGGTAACTCCAAAATTGTGTCATGAGTACATAAATAAGACTTTACATAATAAAAGAATGTGATTCGTTCAAATCTTTTATTCATGTCTTTTATATCCTTACCCTCAATTATCAAAGGCTTTTCATCATATCTAATGCCATTTTCTATTTTTATATAGAAAGGTGAACGAGGTGCTAAAAGGTAATCTCTTAGTCCTAATTCTCTTTTATGCAATGAAATTTTGGCTGTTACCTCTATATTATCTCTCTTGTATTTATAGGAAGCAAATTTTAGTCTGTCATCGCTCATATAAAACTTTGTTTATAGTTGCCTCCCAATTCCCCGAAGAAGCGGATAAAAAATAAGGTGTGGGAACTATATTTGCTTTATCCGTAGTATGGCTTCTCGCATTGCCTTGGCATGGATAAAACAATAGCAACCCACACCAATATTGACAATATCTAAAAACCCTTATAAGTTCATATAAGGTAGGTATATATCAAATGGTGTGGTGCTATTGCTATCATCTTCATGCCGTATAAAATTTTGCGAGAATTTTACTACGAAGATAATTTCAATAACACCTTTCGTTAAATATGTCCTTTCAGTGTCTTAACGCATTAAGACCTCTGAAATTGCTGCAAAGTTAGCGAAAGGTTTTGAATAGCTAAAGATAAAACGCTGATAAATGCAGTCCCAAGTGTTCCAAAACATATTTGTAGTAAGTAATTAGCTAGTATCAGTTTCTTTTAGTTGTAACTTCATAGCGGTATAAAAATTAGAAGTGGGCATATAAGACGATAATTTTTAAAACTCATACCTACTATCAGTTATAAACATTATAGCTGTTTTTCTGATATTGCAGATTAGTACGGCTGTTCGATACTTATAAATACTCCCGAAAAATCAACATACTATAGGTTACAAGCTGCATCATGCCTTTTTTAAAAGATAATTTTCTTACGCTTGCACCAATGCGGAACTAATTACATTATCGCTATCTGTTTGGCTTGGAATCATGTCCCATCAGATTTATATATAACCATTATTTACAGTTCTTCTTACATTGCAGTTTTTGAAAGTTACTGTATATTAGAGAACGGGACAAAGTTCTTTATTTCTGAGAATGGCATGATAACAACAGAAATTTCAAACTTTGTCCCACTAATTAGAAACTCAAACAATCATAAGTATTTAACAGTTCTTCTTGTCTTAGTCCCAAGTATCTTTTAGTTATGGTTACAGAACTATGATTAAACAGTTCCATAAGTTTAACTAGGGCAAGTTCTGAATTGTCACTGTTCATATTATAAACTTGTCTGCCAAAAGTCTTTCTAAGTGAATGACAACTAAAGTTTTTCACTTTTAAGTGATATTTCTTCTTTATCTCTTTTAGTATTACATTGATTCTCTGAACAGTGAAAACAGTTCCTTTTTGACTTACTAAGATAGGTGCATTAATTCCTATAGGCTTTATCTGTTCATAGCATTCTTTAATGTGCTGCCCAAGTTGGGCATTTATCCTAATAGTTCTCACCTTATTTGTCTTTTTCTCTATTACTGTAAACTCACTGGTATTTAATATCTGTTTCCATCTCAAAGCTAGAATATCTGATATTCTTAAACCAGTGAAACACCCCAAAGCTATAAGAAGTGAAATTTTGTAATTTCCATCTTTAGCCAATTTCCTTATTAAATTCATTGCATCAGACCAAACTAGATAATCTGCTGTAGTGCTTGAATATTTTAAACTCATAATGTTCTGTTTTATATGTAAATAAATAAAAGTGAATGTTTCACCATTACCAACATACTAGCCAATTAGTTAATATATTGATTTATAGCAAAACATTCACTTTGTATATTAGTGAATATTCTATGATTGTATATAAATAAAGATAGATATAATCAGTATCAATAAAAAAGGATTGATAACACCAATTATTATTAGTAGCAATACTACTAGTATGCTCCATAGTACTAGTTTTTCATTATCATTCATTCTGTAGTATTTTTAAGTTATTAAAAAAGAAAGGACACCTAATAAATAGATGTCCTCTCATTAATTAGTTTAGCCCAAGAACCAAGAATATTTATTATCCAGTCCTTGTAATACATTGTTCAGCCCAACACTTACCTCTGTAGCATTTACCCCACGTTGTAAATAGCTGTCTATGTAGCTGTTCTTGTTTGACTGTGTGAGTAAATTATGAAAATCAAAAAGAGATATAGCATTATCTTTCACTCCAAATACTTCATTTGTGTAATAATCACGACACACACTATTTATTTGGCTGTCAGTGATTAGTAGCCTTGGTATTGCTTTCTGTCTTGTGGGTGAAAGTGCCTGGTACATTCTCATTCTGCCTACCACTTGTGCAAACTGTGTTTCAGATAGATAAGTATCTGATAATGCCTGCATCAAATGTATTTCTTTGGCAGCATTGAAGCTGTTAAGCAATTCCAGTACATTTCTGTAAAGTTCATTGATATTGGTTACTTCCATGTTGAACCTCACACCCTCACCAGTAAGAATCTGATTGGAACAAATTTTCATTCTCCAGCCAATAAAGACGGAAAACTTTTCTAAGCCTTTGGAAGAACGGTACAGATTCAAGTCACTGTAATTTCTTACCCCACCTATGCACAGTTCAAGTTTTTGCCCTCTTATTGTTTCAAAAATGGTGGGAACAGTAAAAGCAAACGCAAGTCTTTGATAGAATTGTGTCTTTTCACATTCTAACAGTTCATTTGCTTTCTTACCAAGCGCGGACGGTATTCTGCCACGTACTATATGCGAAACTCTTATTTCCGGAAAGCTCACCTTTTCACCTGCATAGAATGAACTTGCAGCCTCATGCACACAAGAAATAAAGTCTTGGTGTGAAATGGTTGATTCCAAGTTAGCCCAAGTAGGCACAACACATTTGTTTGCAAGTTCTTCCAGTGTAATAGAATCTGTATTTGCTTCCAAGAAAGTAATGCTTGGCGTTGCAGTTTCTTCCACAATTATAGTAGCTTCTTCTGCATATTCTCCTAAATTCAAAGTTCTTTTCTCTGTTGGCATGATAACTAAATTATTCATATTGATAAAAGTTTAAATGATTAATAATTCTTTTTTATATCAATATACAGAGGGGGACTAAGTGGGTTGTGAACTCGTAAGGCAGACACTCTTATATATTTAAGGTTACTGGCTGAATGGGGAGGGGGATTCTTATATGAAGTACTTTATATATCTGTTTTCTTGACTTTTAGCTAAACTGAATGTAGGTGATTAGCTAGTTTAGTCAAGCATGACGGAATACTGTATATCTTCTTTCTTCTTTTTAGTTTTTATATTCAGCACTTTAGCTATATACTCCAAAGTTATTTCTTCGGAAGTTATTCTATTAGTTAGCAAACTCCTAATTTCTTCATCTTTCATATAGTCTAGCTTTCCAGCTATTTCAATAAGTAAGCTGTTTCTTCTTCTGACACTGCCATCTTCCATTACTGTTATTTCATCGTTTCTGTCTGGTGGAACAACACCGTTATCAATGCACCAGTCATAAATAATATGATAGATTCTTGTATCTGTATCATCTTTCTTAAAATCTGGAATAATGGACTTGTTCAGTATCAGCAAACCATTAGTTATATATTTTATCTGTCCTGCATTGACTGCTATTTTCAGATATTTGTCTAATGTCTTTGTATCAATGCCCAGTTTTTTAGAAAGTTCCGTTTTGTTAAGCCCATCCAGATACGGATTTTCACTTATATACTTGTTCGTTTCCTTTTTACATATTGCCTTTATTTTAAGCAAGAAGTTCTTTACGTTGATTCTCTCACTGGCTTTTGCTATGTTCATATCATCATTAAAGAAACTGTTATAAATGTAAAAGAAGTTTTCATTGCATTTTTCCACATGATATTTATTGTACGTCTTATAGCTTCCCTCTGCTATCACATTGTTACTTATTACTTTATCAATAAGATTCTTATTATTCTTTAGCCTTGAAACGCTTCTTTTAACTGTGCTTAATGATATGCCTAATTTTTCGGCAATCTCCTTTTCTGTAATATTATCCGCAATGGAAGTTTTATAGTTCATCCTTGATTTTATATAGGCATATACTATGGCATCCTTATTATCTATATTATTAATGTCTTTTGTCAGTGTCGTATATTGTTGTTCCATTGTGCGCAAACGGTTGGTTATTTGATTCTTCTTGGTATATGTTATAAATTTCTCCGTTTTTCAGAGCCTTGTTGTATTTACGTGTTCCACCTAGATACCGCTTCAATTCCTTTCTGGTATTGAACAGTCTGTTGTTGTATATCATCATAATGTTACGTTTTTGTTATTAGTTACTTATCTACGAAAGCTCAAAATCTGATAATGAAGTGCGAAGCACTGAATTATCTATGTTGTAATGTTAGTATTGTAGTAATGTATAGAGTATCATTTTTCCCCTATACTTGGTGTCAAATTTCCCATAGACTACGGTTCATTTTTCCTTAGTACCACTTCACTAAGACTATCTTTAAAAAACATCTGTAATTTACTTCCTTGTGTTATCTGGCTGGCTATGTATGCCGGAACAAGTATTATATGCAATTCTTGATACTGCTTTATAGAGAAGCTCCGGTAGTCATAAATTACGAGACTGCCAATTATCCAGTTTAAAGTAGAATGTAATTCTACGCTTGTTTATCTGCTTCTTTTTCTTTAGAAAGCCGTTCATTTTAGCCCATATACCGACAGCCACCTTATTGCCGGTAATGCCATCCTTGAAAGCCATTTCCTTTAATTGTTCAAACGTGTAATACTCCATAATTGAATTGTTTTAGGTTAGTTTCATTATATACTGTAAAATCTATAGTGCTTGAATTACTCTAGGCAGTTCTGGATATACCCCTGCTCGTGGTAACTCTTTATCTTTTTATCTCTATACGATTATACTCATTTCTGGACGGTGTACCTAATCAAAGGAACACTTTCTATAGATAGCTTGTCTATATCGCCATATTGCCGTTATTCCTTTCTCTGAATAAGCTGGCAGACAAGAATAGTGACTTTATGCACTTCTTTTGTCAATAGTTTATATTTATGGCTATTGACGGATAGGCGATATTCGGAATAGATAGTTAAATAACTGTATATTAGCGATTAATTAACGTATCGAAGTAGGTGCTATATAACTTGGTTAGTAGGTAAAAAACGGCAATAAAAAAAGGCAGTCAGTTATCCGGCTGCCTTTGTATCCCCTAGAGTATCAGATTCATTAGCTAGATAAGTAGTTACAGTAGTACTACTAGTGTTTTAATAGTACATTGATTTTAGTACTGGATTGGAATAGATTACTACTACTAGTTAATAAAAATGTCTTATAGTACTTTTTAGTATGTAGTTCATATTATGCCTAACAAGACGTTTTTGTTAATATATGATAATCGAATGGTGCAAAATTACCACACATATAGATATATTACATACCTTTGTAACGCTGATACGGCGGCATTTGCTTTAGCGGTAATTTTGCCGTATAATATTTTAATACATATTTATTATGAATCAAAATTTAAAGGTATCAGCTAAAACATTTGTACAGGTTATCAATGAAGGTCGCCAAAAGCAAGCCGATTTGTGTGGAAAGTGGTTTTCTGCTAAAGAAACTGGTGAACAGCTAATCCGAAAAGCGCAACAGTATCTGGATGCCTATAGAAAGTATGTTGAATTTTTGGAGAAAGTTGTAGAACTGAATCCTAAAGATTTGGATATGGAACTGAATTTTTCCAAATTTGAAAGCATATTGAAGGAGGCTACACCAGAAGCTAGAGAAGCCCTTCTTTCCAAATACCGCGACTAATGTTTTAGGCTACTACTTCGGTGGTAGCCTTTTTTAATTTATAAGGCATGAATATAACAGAATACGCAGAGAATTTATTTAATCTGGCATATAGCCAAGAAATGATAGATTTCATTACTAATCTAGGCGATACTAGTAGTGATGAATGGCGTATGAAAGTTACTGCCATACGAGAATATTACTTCTTTGTATTCTATAAGAATACTAGTCAGTTCTTTATAGTAGGATATATGAGAAGAGGTAATAATACTACTGACTTTGTTTATATCAATTTGAATAATGCCTTTATTCTATCGCAGCATTTGCTATCCAGATTCCGCAAAAGAGTAGTAGCGGATGGTATGAAGTATGATTTAAGAGGTCGGATGTTCGATATACTGGAACATTCCATACAGACACTTATTAATATCAATGAAGAAATGTATCTATGTAACACTGGCATATCAGATAAATATAACGATAATTATTTTGCTTGGACTAAATTCGGACTAATACCAGTAATAAGATATAGCGATATTGTGTTTTGTGGTACTACGTTCATATCTGTAGATATGTTGAATGAGAAGCAAAAGGAGTTATGGGATAGTGTTCACTCCAAGTTGCTAGAACATAACTTATTGAAAGAATAACCAGTTTATCCTGCCATATTTTCCCACGTATTATGTAATGTATAGTAGATAGTACTTTTGTACACTAAGTAACAAGATGGTTAAATAAATACTAATAATATCCAACCCCGGACATGGGCACCAGGCAGGGACAAGGGACGCAGGGACTTGATGTCACCGTTCTTGCGGATATAAAAATGATAACCTGCGCCGGAGAAGCCCCGGCGCAGGTGGTCTGTCGTCAAGTCGTGCTCCGTATAGCAGCGGTCGCAGCGGGTGGCGGAACAATGGACGACGATAAGATTGATGAATCTCATGAGAATTAAAAATTAGAAATTAAAAATTAAAAGTGAAGGAAACCCGCTACACTGTCATGGCATGGGCGCTCAGGGCACCAATAAGCGCGGAGGCTACAGCGATTATCACTTTCAGAATCTTATCCCAAACAGATGATTTTGTACTCATAAAATTAAGGATTAATGGTTAAGAATTAATGGTTAAGGATTAGTGATTAAGGATTAAGGGTTAATGATTAATGGTTAATCATTAGGGATTGATTAGCGATAAGCGATTTGCTTGTGTTCATTAACCATTAATCACTAACCCTTAATCATTCCTTCTTTATCCCAGCGGATTTTCGCCCTGGTCGCCGTCGTCGCCGGAGCCGCCTCCGGAACCACCGCCTTGATTGCCGCCGCCGGAGCCGCCCTCCTCGGGCTTGTCGAGCACAAAGCCCACATTCGCCGGGCTGCGGGTCACGGCGGTACTGCCGTTCACCAGCTTCAGCTCCTTGTCGGGGATAAAGCGGATATTCACCTTCGAGATATTGCGCACCGTACATTTGTCCGAGGCCTCCATGCCGGGACAGCGGAACGTCATGTGGAAAGTGCCCAGCTGGTTCAGCTTCACCTTGTCGCCGTTGGCAAGGTTGCCTTGAATCTCCTCCACCAGGGCTTCGATGACGTGCTTCACGTCGCCCTTCGTCATGGCACAGTTTTTCTGAATGGAGGCGGCAAGGACATCGATGTCCACGGTGCCGCAGGTCTTGGGTTTCTGACGGAGATAGTACAACATGGGCGAAGCCGGGTTGCTTACGATTTTACGGCGCTGGAAGCGCTCTACAATTACATCCATAAATTTGAAAAGTTAAGGTTTAAGTTAAGAAAAATGAGTTATAAGAGAGAAGTGGGTAAGGGAAGGGATAGGGCGCCCGAATCAATGATTATTCCTTTTCTTAAGCACATTACAAAGATACAACATTAAGAAGCGGAAGTCAAGTGTTTTGCCATTTTTTTTACTACAAAAAACACGGAGACACAGAGTTTTTCAAGCAATAAGAAAAATCTCCGTGTCTTTGTGTCTCTGTATTCTATAAATTTCCATCCATCACTTTGCATTCCTCGTCAGCCACTCCAATGGTGGTATGTAGTCCACCAGTTTTGTCATGCTTTGGTTATGATGGAAATAGACTTCACCGGTTTTGCCATTACGGTGCTTGGCTATGATGACGATACCCAGGCCATCGGTGGGATAAGTACTCTTCTTATCGACGGTCTTGCCGTAGAGGGCAGGGCGGCAAAGCAGCATTACCATATCCGCATCCTGCTCTATGGCGCCGCTCTCGCGCAGGTTGCTCAGGGTGGGGCGATGGTCTATGCTACCGTCGCTCGCCCGGTTCAGCTGGCTCAGCAGCAGTACGGGGATATCCAGCTCCTTGGCCAGCAGCTTTGCCTTGCGGCTTGCCTGCGCCACTTCCTGCTCGCGGTTACGGTTTTTCTGGTCACTCCTCATGTCACATAGTTGCAGATAGTCCACAATCACCATGTCACAGCGATTCTTGCTCTTCAGCAGGCGGGCGGAAGAACGCACGCGGTCCATGCTCGTCATCGGATGGTCGTCTATCAGTATGGGCAACCGCGACAACTCGGCAGACGCCTCATGCACCTGCCTCACCTCGCCAGGTGTGAGCTGGCCGCTACGCAGGTGTTGCGGGTCTACCCCCTCCGTAGCTGCAAGCAGCCAGCGGTCGCCCAGGCGCTCGCCTTGCATTTCGAGGCTGAAGACTACCACATGACGCCCCGCCATGGCAGCGGCACGGGCCAGGTGGAGGGCAAAGGCCGTCTTCCCCACCGACGGACGGGCAGCAAGGATGTTCAAGTCGCCGCGCTGCCAGCCCGCTGTAACCTGGTCCAGAGCGTCAAAACCCGTAGGGATACCCGTAATGCCGTTGCATCCGTGCTCCATACGCTGCTCCACCTCGGCCAGCGTGTCGTCCATCAGCCGGTCTATGGAGCGAAGGTGGTCGGCTACGCCGCTCTCGTCCTCCAGCCCCTCCAGCAGTCGATGGGCTTCCACCAGGATGTCGTCAATATCCATCGACTCGTCGGCACTGAACGCCAGCAGTTGCTGGAATCCCGTACGCATGATACGCCGCGTGTGCAATTGCCTAAGGATGAGCGCATGATACTCCAGATGAGCACTGGAGCTGACCTTCGAGCTGATGCGTAACAGTTCGTAAGGCCCGCCCACGGCATCGAGTTTGCCACGGGCTGCCAGTTCGTTCTTCAGCGTGATGGTATCTATGGACTTCGCGCTGCGATACATCGATTGCAGGGCGGCAAAAATTTCCAGATTCTTCTCCTCGTAGAACATCTCGGGACGAAGTTTGTCCACCACCAGAGGCATGGCAGCGCGCTCTATCATGCAGGCACCGATGACAGCTTCTTCGAGGTCACTGTCGTGGGAAAAAGTAGTTTCAGTCATCATATTCATTTTCAAAAGATTTGTCCGCCAGATAGGTGGCGGCTTGTTTACAATATTTTTGGTTGTTCAGATGGTCGTAATATTCGTCGATGTTGTCCAGTGCCCGCAGTTTCTCGCCTGCCGTCAATTTTTTCCATTCGCGACGGGCCCGGCCGATGTTTACCTTGGGATGCTCGGTGATGTCATGAAACTTTTCCCAGAAGATGCAGAAGTCCTCTCCCACCCCAGCCACCGGCGCTGCCTTCTTCTTCCGCGGGGCTGCTTTAGGACGGGCATTGCCAGTAAGGAAATCATAATCGGGGATACGGATGTGCATCACGTAGGGGTTGGCCACCCGCTCCACGATGCCGGCGTCGAACATCTTGTTGAAGAAGTAGCGCGTACGGTTGCGGGGCCACCCCAATATCTCCATCCAGCGGGCCAGGGAAAGTACGGACTCGCCACGTACACAGTCGAAAAGGTGTCCCCTGACGTTGCAGGTCACCGTGCTGTAGTTGACGTGTGTCAGCACAAAGACAAAGGCTTCGAAGGCATCGGCGGCTTTCTCTCCGGTTTTCATATTCATTTGTTCCTCAAACAAGGCTTTGGGGAAGAGGAGATAGCCTTTCTTCAGCATCTCCGTTGTCATGGGTCTCATTTCTTTTTCCATTTTTGTCTATTCTTAATTCGATAATGCGACAAAGGTAAGGGACCAGCCAGGGGGATACAAATAAGCAGTTAGAATCGGCTAAAAATTAATGAAATACATAAGGTGGCGAGAGAGGGGTTCACCTCATCCTCCACCACCCTATATAATAATATACTAAAATAATCAGAATGTATTAGAAATACATTCTCTATTTCGCATATTTTTTAGAGACCAGAAGATACGGATTTTTCACGGTCATATCCTTCACGTGGTCGGGCATCCCCCAGTAACTCAGGAGGATGCCTATCTGTACGGGGGTGAGGTGGGCAGTCCTGGCGGTATAGCCCTGGTCCGTCAGGTCCTTCAGCAGGCAAGCGTGTTCCGCAATGGAACGGCGCAGGGCCTTTACAGCCGAGCAGGCATACGCGTAGTTTGGGTAATAGGCCACTGCCACATCTGCAATGCGATGGCATCCCTCGAGCAGCCATTCAAAACTTTGTTCTTTTATCATTTTGCATATATTTATTAATAAAACATGTTGCAAAGTTAGAATGGGAGGGAAAACTGGGAAAGTTCGAGTGGCAATAAGAAAACTTGCTCAAGAAAAATGAATGTGTCAAAACGGTTGATGACACACCCTCACTGTCTTATTGATAAAAGCAACACTTTCATACTATAATAGGGAAGCACACATTTTGCGTATTTCATGTAACTTATCGGTCAGCGATTTTTCTTTAAGAGAGACAGCCATATTATATCTCGCCTGCCTATTAACGAGGAGTTCCGCACTAATCCCTAAGGCTGCTTCTACCATAAGAGCGAAGTCACTGGTTACGTCTCCCTCTCCCTCTTGAAGTACCCCAGCACCGTGGCCGGTGTGAGACAGCAGCGTTCTACGCTTTTCAGGCGGCTCTGAAAAGTATATCGGGAGCATAGCACAAGGCAGAACCAAGTATAGTTCAAGCTACGGTGCAAGCGGTGCTGAAGGTGGTCGAAAAAACGGGAAACACGGGCAAAGAAGCTAGCGATACGCTCGCGGGGGACAAAACGGGAAGGCTGTGCGGCAGCATTACGGGAGCGCTTGGCGGTACGTTCCATCTGTGCAAGGGTATACTCCAGTTGCTCGATGTCATTGCGGGTGTTCTCCATGGTTTGTTCCAATTTCTCGCGTCGTGCCTGCTGCTTGGTATATCGTTCTTTTCTGTCAGCGATTCGGTTTTTGAGGTCTTCTGCGGTGAGGTTTATTCCTTTGTTCTGGATTGATTTCATTATAAACGTCTGTTTTATAGTTGTTTGTCTGTATATAAGTTCACGAAAACACATCATCCGTCTGCACCGAATGCATAATGCATAAAGGGCAAACGGATGATATATCAGGAGCAAATGTACGATGAATATTGCAGATAAAGTTCTTAATGACCATTAAGTCTTGTTATAAAACATGATATTATCTACTGCAAATTTGGAGATTATCAGAAAACACGTACCTTTGCAATGTGTTTTTCATAGTATTAGATTTAAGGTTAACAAAAGATTGGCTGTCTGGGATAGATAGCCTTTTTTTATGCCCGCACCATTCGATTCATCCAATTAGTATCAATTCACTTTATACAACTTTTTAACCCACCAAAAGTGTTTTTAAACCCCAAAAGTTGTAGATTATAAATACTATGTTTATATTTGCAACATGAAAAAAGCGCTCGAGAAAATGTAGTATCTACAACTCGTCTGTGAAGTGGGTGGCGGTTGTGATATAGACAGCGTTCATAAGACAAACAAGCAAGCAATCTACAACAATAAAAATATGAAAGTTAGACTTATGACGAAAGTTAGTGCTGCAACCCTCATTTCAGCAATTGCCTGCAGCATATTCACGGGATGTACCGAAAAAGACCTATACAATCCCGAACGTGGAAAAACAGAACTAAAGCCGGAGAGCGAATACTTTGACTTTGCAACAACAGCCCAGGTAGCTTTTGACGTGAATTATGGAAAAATCGCAGGAGGCGCATTAATAGAGGTGTTTACAGAAGACCCCATCACCTATCAGACAAACAACCTCTACTCCATCAACGGCGAAGCGGTTTTTAAAATCTTTGCAGATGCAGACGGACGCTTCACCGGCAACGTAGAACTGCCCAAAGCGACAGAAAAGGTATATATCATCTCACAAAGTTGGGGAGCCCCCATGTATGTGGAAGCAGATGTGGAAAATGGCAAAGTGGTGGTAGATATGACCGAAAATAATGCCAACACCCGCTCAACTGCCATAACACGTGCAAAATCCAACCTGACTATCGACCTAAAGGATAGGAAGGAACGGGTATACTCCATCGTTGGATGGGGACAATCTCACGGTGAGATTATTGATAATAATGACATTGTAACTACGGGAAATTTCAATGACGGAACTTTAAAGCAGTTGCAACGCACGCTGTGGAAAGGCCATGACAGCAAACCCAACAATCTGGACAACAGAGATTTGGTGAGAGACACAAAGCACGTGAACACCACCATTGCCCAAGCATATATCAACAACCAGGGACAACACGTAACGATTACCGATGCAGAACTGTATCTGACCTTCCTGACCGAACGTGCCGGTTACCTGACTTCCATCGGCTATTATTACTACAAGACCAATGAAGTTCCCAACAGCCCTGACAAGGTAGACAAATTCATTATCATTCCCAATGCATCCATTGCAGGGGACGACCCATATACCAAACGGTTTGGAGGTGGTAACAAATATTCCCTATATGACGCTCCCATAGAAAAGAATACAAAAATACAACTTCTGTATCGAGACGAAAACGGTAACGTCTCCACCAAATTCCCGGCAGGATATACCATAGGATATTTCATCATCCCCGATGGATATACCCCCTATGAAGGTATCGACTACTCTATAAATTATATATATTCCAATAAAGAATGGAACAAGATATATGCAGACCAACAAGCCCGCTTTATCTCCCTCTCCGCCAGCAACGGCACGGTAGTCTATGGAGTAGAAGATGGCAATGATACCAGCTACGAAGACATACTGTTCTGTATCGATGCTAACCCCAATGAAGCCATTCAAGACCCGGACCGCCCGGTCATAGACCCGGAAGAGCCTACGGTGACGAGCTCTGAAACAACCTACCGCACGTATGCCTACGAAGACATCTGGCCCAATGGCGGTGACTATGACTTGAACGACGTGATTATCGAACACAAACGGGCCATTTCATTCAACAGCAACAATTATGTGCTGAAGGTGGAAGACACCTTTGTACCCGTACAGCAAAGTGGTGCCGCCACATACTCCAACGCATTTGCCGTGCAATATGTGGCCAGCCAGCGAGGCAGCATAGAACTGCCTGCCGGAGCAGTCGATGAAACAGAGACCTCTTCTGTCATCCTATTCCCCGATGCAAAGTCTGTGCAGGGCAACGAATTTACCGTAACCCGTACATTTGCAGACAACACATTGCCTAAGAAGAATCTGGAGAGCGACTTGAACCCGTTCATCATTGCCCAGTATACAGCCGGAGCCGACAACCGGACAGAAGTGCATCTGCCCAAGAAGAAAGCGACCGGTAAAGCCAACGCAGAGCAAATCGGAGCCGAAGACGATGCCTACTACATCAACAAGGACGGCAAATATCCATTCGCCATCATGCTGCCGGCCACAACCGGCACGGAAGGCCCCATCCGGTTCACTCCGGCAAAGGAAACCGTACGCATCGACCTGGAGTATCCCGATTTCGCCAAATGGGTAGAGTCCAATGGTGCCACCAATAATGACTGGTATCTCTACTACCAGTCGTCCAAAGAGTGAAATCCTACGACATTGCTTAAAGAAGAGCCGCGCAAATGCAACTATTGCGCGGCTTTTTCATGCATGACCATTACCGTTATGAAATTATTTTTTCTACATTTGCATCCGCTAAAAGGAAACAAAACCGCATCAGGCTGAAAAAAAACATGAGGAATACATCACCCGCCGCACCTACCATCCGCTTCCGCCGCTGGAGCAGAAAAGCCTACGCTGCATTTGCCAGCATAGGACGGTGTGTCACCATCGGTTGCCTGCGCAAAAGCGTGGCAGACAGCTCTCTGTCCAAACAGAAGACTGCGGGAACCGCCGGACATGCCGGATGCGGGGAAGAGAGTACCTGGAAAGGAGAAACGGAAGGAAGGGAAACCGACACCGGCATTCCGCTGGGTAGCAGCAGCGCCCTGACAAGTATCCTCACGGAGCCGGGAACGAACCGGCACATTCTTTTTGAAACACAATTCATCCGCCCCTGCGGGAATACGGGCGGACAAGACACATATAGCCTGAAACAAAAGAGAACAAGAGGTACGGATTACCGGAAGCCATGCAGCAGAATGACGAGCTGCACCGCCCCGGCAATCCGTACCTCTGTCTTTATCCATGAACATAACCCAAGAAAGATATGACCCTACAGAAATTAAAGGAACAAGTGCTGCGCGGCAGCCACATCAGTAAGGAAGAAGCCGAATGGCTGGCTGTGCAACCCGACAAGGAAGCGCTATACGAAGCTGCCCACGAGATAACCCGGGGCCTGGCCTCGGAGGAGTTTGACATGTGCTCCATCATTAATGCCAAGTCCGGACGATGCCCGGAAAACTGCAAGTGGTGTGCACAGTCGTCGCACTACAAAACCCAGGCAGACGTGTACGACCTGGTGGACAAAGAAGAATGCCTGCGGCATGCCCGGCATAATGAAGCCCAGGGCGTGGCACGTTTCTCGCTGGTGACCAGTGGACGGAAGCCCTCCTCCAGAAACATGGAGAAACTGTGCGAAGCCGCCCGGCACATGCGCCGGCACTCGTCCATCCAGTTGTGCGCATCACTGGGACTGCTCAACGAAGACGAAATGCGGGCACTGCACGACGCAGGCATCACCCGCTATCACTGCAACCTGGAGACAGCCCCCTCCTACTTTCCCCAACTGTGCAGCACGCACACGCAGGAAGAGAAGCTGCGCACCCTGCAAGCCGCCCGCAATGTAGGCATGGACATCTGCAGCGGCGGCATCATCGGCATGGGCGAGAGCATGGAGCAACGCATCGAATTCGCCTTCACACTGCGCGAGCTGGAAGTACAGTCCATCCCCATCAACCTCCTGAGCCCCATCCCCGGCACACCGCTGGAACGGCAGGCACCACTCAGCGAGGAGGAAATACTGACCACCATCGCCCTCTTCCGCTTCATCAACCCGACAGCTTTCCTCCGCTTTGCCGGAGGACGCTCGCAACTGAGCAAGGAGGCCGTAAAGCAAGCGCTACACATCGGCATCAACTCCGCCATCGTGGGCGACCTGCTGACAACGCTCGGCTCGAAAGTGTCGGAAGACAAGGTACTGATAGAAGATGCCGGATACCGGTTCTGCGGCTCGCAGTTCGACAGAGAGCACCTATGGCACCCCTATACCTCCACCACCAACCCGCTACCGGTGTATAAGGTGAAGCATGCCGAAGGCGCCACCATCACCCTGGAAAGCGGAGAAACACTCGTAGAGGGAATGTCGTCGTGGTGGTGCGCCGTCCACGGGTACAACCACCCTACGCTGAACCGGGCGGCAGAGAAACAGCTGGGCAAGATGTCGCATGTGATGTTCGGAGGGCTGACACACGACCCTGCCATTGAACTGGGCCAGTTGCTGCTACCGCTTGTCCCGCCGTCCATGCAGAAGATATTCTATGCCGACTCGGGCTCGGTGGCAGTAGAGGTAGCCTTGAAAATGGCCGTGCAGTACTGGTATGGCAAGGGAAAGGCGAAGAAGAACAATTTTGTGACTATCCGTTCGGGCTATCACGGGGATACATGGAATGCCATGTCTGTCTGCGACCCGGTGACGGGCATGCATTCGCTGTTCGGGGCATCATTGCCGGTGCGCTATTTCGTGCCGCAGCCGCGCTCGCGCTTCCACGGCGAATGGGATGAACGGGATACGGTGGAACTGCGGAAACTGGTAGAGGAGCATCACGAGGAACTGGCAGCGCTTATCCTCGAACCTGTGGTGCAGGGCGCTGGCGGCATGTGGTTCTACCACCCCCAGTACCTGCGCGAAGCGGCACAGATATGCAAGGAACATGGCCTGCTGCTGATATTCGATGAGATAGCCACGGGCTTCGGACGGACGGGAAAACTCTTTGCCTGGGAGCACGCGGGTGTAGAACCGGACATCATGTGCATAGGAAAGGCCATAACGGGCGGATACATGACGTTGTCTGCCGTACTGACGACGAATGAAGTGGCGGATACCATCTCCAACCATACACCGGAGGTGTTTATGCACGGACCCACCTTTATGGGGAATCCACTGGCATGCGCCGTGGCATGCGCTTCGGTGAAGCTGCTGACCTCGCCCGAATACGACTGGCAAGGCAAGGTGACTCGCATCAGCCGGCAACTGCAAGAAGAGCTTGAACCGGCACGCCGATTACCGCAAGTGACGGATGTACGTGTGCTGGGAGCCATCGGGGTGATTGAGACAAAAGAACCCGTAGACATGGCGTGGATGCAAAAACGCTTCGTTGAGGAGGGAATCTGGGTACGCCCGTTCGGAAGATTGGTATACCTGATGCCTCCGTTCATTATAGAGCCGGAACAGTTGAGGAAGCTGACGGGAGGGTTGATGAAAATTATACAGGAAATGAATTGAGAGGATAAAGGGAAAATTATTATATCAAGAATTTATGAACGTAACTAACTATATGCAGCAAGAGCTGCAAACATTGAAAGAACACAGCAACCTGCGCTGCCTGCCGCAACTGACACACGAGGGACGCACGGTTGTAGCCGATGGCCGGCATATGCTGAACCTTTCGTCCAACGACTATCTGGGTCTGGCTGCCGACCGCCAGCTAAAGGAAGAATTCCTGCAGACACTGACACCGGACACCTTCCTGCCGACTTCCTCCTCCTCCCGCCTGCTGACGGGGAACTTCGGAATTTACGAAGAGCTGGAGACGGAACTCGCCACACTTTTCGGCACAGAGACAGCACTGGTGCTCAATAGCGGCTATCATGCCAATATGGGGATTCTACCCGCCGTGAGCGATGCACAAACCCTGATACTGGCAGACAAGCTGGTGCATGCCAGCATCATCGACGGCATCCGCCTATCCACCGCACGCTGCATCCGCTTCCGCCACAACGACCTGGTACAACTGGAACGCCTGCTGGAACAACACCATGCAACATTCCGGCAATTGATTATCGTCACAGAAAGCATCTTCAGCATGGACGGTGACCAAGCCGACCTCACGGCATTGGTGCGTTTGAAAAAAAGATACTCCAACGTACTGCTCTATGTGGACGAAGCCCATGCATTCGGCGTAAGGGGACCGCGCGGTCTGGGCTGCGCCGAAGAAACCGGATGCATCCGGGATATAGATTTCCTCGTGGGCACCTTCGGCAAGGCAGCGGCGTCTGCCGGCGCATACATCGCCTGCTGCCGGACGATACGCGAGTATCTCGTCAACCGGATGCGAACCCTCATCTTCACCACGGCATTGCCTCCGACAAGTATTGCCTGGACACTGTTTATCGTACGGAAACTTGCCAGAATGCAGGACCACCGCGAGCATCTGGCAAGAATCAGCCGGACACTGCGCGAAGCATTACAAGCCAAGGGGTACGGATGCCCCAGCGCAAGCCATATCGTCCCACTGATTATCGGCCCCAGTGCCGACACCGTGCTGTGTGCAGAGCTGCTGCAGAGGCATGGGTTCTATGCACTGCCGGTGCGCCCGCCCACGGTGCCCGAAGGGACATCACGTATCCGCTTCTCGCTGACAGCGGACATTACAGAACAAGAGATAGAAGAAATAATTAAATATATATAGTATAAGAAAATTCATCACATATATTATTATGAAACAAGTTTACATCATCAAAAAAAATAATCCCAAGCTGCTACTGTTCTTCGCAGGATGGGCAGCCGACGAAACACCCTTTAAACAATATTGCCCCCAAGGCATGGACTACATGATTTGCTATGACTACCGCACGCTCGATTTCGATACCTCCATCCTGGAGCAATACCGGCAAGTGAACGTAGTGGCATGGTCCATGGGCGTATGGGCAGCTCCCATCGCACTGGCTTCCGTGCCCAAGGAGAAACTGCTGCTTATAGCTTTCAATGGTACCATTACCCCTATCGGTGACACAGATGGAATTCCCGAAAAGACCTTCCGAGACACCTTGAGCGGACTGACTCCCGCCTCGCTCCAGAAGTTCATGCGCCGCATGTGCAAAGACAGCAATGCCTACAAAGCCTTCCTTGCCATCACTCCCCGCCGGGACTTCAACGAAATTAAGGAAGAGCTGGAACTCATTGAGAAAAAATACACCCAAATGAGAGGGATAACCATCGATGAAAACGGCAATTATATCTACTCCAATGATGACGAGATGGATGCCTATGTAAACGATAAATACCAATACATCGATTATGACTACGCTTTCATAGGCGTCAACGACCGCATCTTCCCTTTAGAAAATATGAAACTAAATTTCGATTACATGTTCGATGACGACAAACTGATTGTTGCAGACTGCGCCCACTATGACGAACCAATGTTCCGCTTCTTGCTGCAAGACATGTGGTCGATGCCCATTGACGATTTTCTAAGCCATCTGAGAGAACTGGATACATAACAAAAGGATTGAAAAAAATGACAGATACCCCTACACACCCCATAGACAAAGAACTTGTAGCAAAACGCTTCTCCTACTCGCGAAGCACCTACGACCGCGAAGCCAGCGTGCAACGGCAAGTAGCCGAAAAAATGATGCGCCTACTGACCGATGCCCTGCTTTCCGCAGGCATACCCCGTCCGCAACTTCCTACACACTTCCGCCACATCGTAGAGCTTGGTTGCGGAACGGGCAGCTACTCGCGCATGTTGCTGAACACCTTGCAACCGGAAACGCTGTTGCTGAACGACCTCTGCCGGGATATGGAGGAATGCGTCAGGGAGCTATGCACTACGCGCACTCCCCGCGTCAGCTTCTTGCCGGGTGATGCCGAAGCTCTCGACTTCCCCAGAGAAACCGACCTGATAACCTCGTGCTCCACCCTGCAATGGTTCAACGACCCAGGTGCTTTCCTCACCCGCTGCCACCAAGCACTGGTGGCAGACGGCCTGCTTGCCTTCAGCACCTTCGGCACCACAAACATGCACGAAATACGCCAACTGACGGGGCATGGGCTGGACTATCTCTCCGTTGAGGAGCTGCAAGCCCTGCTGTCTCCCCACTTCGATATTCTCCATGCCGAGGAAGAGGTAGTAACCCTGCCCTTCCCCACCCCTCAGGCAGTGCTGAAGCATCTGAAGCAAACCGGAGTGACGGGAACGGAAAAAAGGATATGGACGCGCAGCCGCCTGCAATCCTTCTGCAAAGAATACACAACCCGGTTCAGTGATGCCGCAGGCAACGTAAACCTGACCTATCACCCCATTTATATCATCGCACGAAAAAAAACAAAATAATGGAAACAAAAAACATCTACTTCATCAGCGGCATTGATACAGATGCCGGAAAAAGCTATTGCACCGCCTGGTACGCCCGTGAGCTTATGCAACGCGGCCTGCGCGTCATCACCCAAAAATTCATCCAGACCGGCAACACCGGTCATTCCGAGGACATCGACCTGCACCGCCGCCTCACCGGAACCGGCTACCTGCCGGAAGACAAAGAGGGGCTGACCATGCCCGAGATATTCTCCTATCCCTGCTCTCCCCACCTCGCCGCCCGCATAGACAAGCGCCCGATAGACTTCGGAAAAATAGAGCGTGCCACCAGGGAACTTTCCCATCGCTATGATACCGTGCTCGTAGAAGGCGCCGGCGGTCTGATGGTTCCCCTTACCGAAGATTTCCTGACGATAGACTACATTGCGGAGAAGCAGTACCCGCTTATCTTTGTCACCTCCGGAAAGCTGGGCAGCATCAACCACACCCTGCTGAGCTTCGAAGCCATCAAGAACCGGGACATCGCGCTCGATACGGTACTCTACAACCTCTATCCCACGGTAGAGGACAAGACTATCCAGGAAGACACGATGAAATACATCAAGCAGTATTTGTTCAAGCACTTTCCCGGAACAAAGTTTGAGGTAGTGCCGGAAATTGTGTAAATTTGCAGCACATAAACGTCCTACTGCACATGGAAGCATTTACATTAGATTCAACTGAAATTATCGTACTCGCTACGGCGGGTGGTCTGTTCCTTATTCAAATTATCTACTACCTCTGTCTCTACAACCGTATTCATGCGCGCAGCCGTGCCGTGAAGCAGGGAGACACGCACTTCACCCAGGAACTGCCCCCCATATCCGTCATCATCTGCGCCCGCGAGGAATCCGAGAATCTGCGCCGCAACCTGGGCGCCGTGCTGGAGCAGGACTATCCCCAATTTGAAGTCATCGTCATTAACGACGGCAACACCGATGAGAGCGAGGATTACCTGACCATCCTCGAGGAGAAATATCCCCATCTCTACCACAGCTTCGTGCCCGATTCCTCCCGCTACATCAGCCGCAAGAAGCTGGCCGTGACGCTTGGAATCAAGGCCAGCAAATATGAATGGCTGGTGTTTACCAATGCCAACTGCATGCCCCAAAGCAACCAATGGCTGCGACTGATGGCACGCAACTTCACATCACGTACCCAAGTGGTGCTGGGATACAGCGGCTACGAACGCGGCAAAGGCTGGCTGCACAAACGGGCGGCATTCGACAATCTGTTCACTTCCATGCGCTATCTGGGATTTGCCCTGGCAGGCAGCCCCTACATGGGTATCGGGCGTAACCTGGCCTACCGGAAGGAACTCTTCTACCAACAGAAAGGATTCTCCGCACACCTCAACCTGCAACGGGGAGACGACGATTTGTTCATCAACCACGTGGCTACCCCGGAGAACACGCGGGTGGAAACGGATGCCAATGCCATTGTGCGCATGCAGCCGCTTCTGCGTGCCAAGGACTGGAAAGAAGAGAAAATAGGCTACGCCTCCACAGCACGGCTGTATCATGGAATGCAACGCTGGCTGGCCGGTTTTGAGACCTTGACCCGCCTGGCATTCCACGCATCCTGGATAGCCGCGATGGTCATCGGCATTCTGCACTTCCACTGGCTGGCAGCAGGCGTCGCTTTCCTTTTGTTCCTGCTCCGTTTCACCATGCAGGCCGTCATCGTGAACAAGACCGCCCGCGACCTGGAAGAACAGCGCAGATATTACTTCACACTACCGGCTTTCGACCTATTGCAGCCGATACAGTCTTTGCGTTGGAAATGGTACTGTCTGTTCCGCAAGAAAAGCGGTTTTCTGAGAAAGTGACTCTCTTATTCGTAACGGATGGAAGTTGCCGGATGGATGCGTGTAATCAAGAATGAAGGGGCCAGCAACATCAGGACCGAAGCCAGCAATGTGCCGGCATTCAGCAGCAGGAACAGCCAGATATTGAAAGATACCGGAACAGTAGCCATGTAATAGGTTTCAGGGTCGAGCTTGAACAAGCCAAACCAGCGCTGCACGAAATAGAATGCAAGGCCGATTATGTTCCCCCAAAGCATGCCTTTCCCGATGAGGAAGACCGAAAACCAAAGGAAGACTTTACGGATGGTAAAGTTATTGGCTCCCAAAGACTTCAGCACACCTATCATGGAGGTACGCTCTATGATGATAATCAGCAGGCCGGATACCATGGTGAACCCCGCCACTCCAATCATCAGAATGAGAATGACCCAGATGTTGACATCCAAGATGCCCAGCCAGGCAAAGATTTGGGGATTGAGCTGCTCTACATTGCGGACGCAATACTCAGCACCATAGCGGTCGGGATTCTCGTCCGTATCGACAGCTATCTCATAGGTGGTTTCTTCCAGCTTGTCATAATCGCGTATTTCCAGCTCCACACCGCTCACCTGGTCCGGCTCCCAGTTGTTCAGGCGATTCACCAGGTAGAGGTCGGTAAGCAGGAATAGGTTGTCGTATTCGGAGAAGTTGGTTTGGTAGATACCTACAATCTTTAGGCGGCGGGCACGCACATCGTCCTGGATGAAGTAGGTGTCTATCTTGTCACCGAGTTTCAATTGCAGCTTGTTGGCAAGAGACTTTGAGATGACTACGCGGTTGGACGAAGCGGAATCGCTGAATTGCGGAAACTCCCCCTCCAGCAGATGGCGGTGGAAGAAGGTGCTATCATACTCCTGCCCCACACCTTTCAGCACCATTCCCTGAAAAGCATCGGCGGTCTTTATCATCCCCGGCTTGGTGGAGTAGCGTTGTACATGCTTCACTTCGGGATAATCGGAAAGCGCAGCCATCATGCTGTCGCCCACCACCACTGGGCGCGTCTCATAAGAGCGTGCAGCATCCAGGTTGCCTATCTGGATATGGGCACCGAAACCTACGATTTTATCCCTTACCTCGCTCTTGAAGCCGACAATGACGGACACGGCAATAATCATCACCGCCAGTCCGAGAGCAATGCCCACCATGGCAATAAGGACAGCCGGACGGGAAACTTGCTTGCCCGGCTCCGAGTTGCGATAAATGCGCAACGCTATAAAGCGAGATAAGTTCATGGGTCATTATTTTTTAGGCGCAGATTACACGGAAGATTTGAAACAAACGTCTTTATCTTAAGTTTTCCGTGTAATCCGCGTAATCCGCGCCTAATGAATTATTTCATTTTATTCGGTTCGTCCTGGATAGGCTTCCAATGCTTTTTGCAGAACAAACAAGGCGCGGTTCAAGTCGTCTTTCTTCAGTACGTATGCGATACGCACTTCGTTGCGACCGGAACCCGGCGTAGTATAGAATCCGGACGCAGGCGCCATGAATACCGTCTGTCCCTCGTATTCGAACTCCGACAGACACCAGGCACAGAACTTGTCCGAATCATCTACCGGAAGCTTTGCCACCGTATAGAATGCTCCCATCGGGATGGGCGAATATACGCCCGGTATACGGTTCAATCCGTCAATCAAGCATTTACGGCGTTCTACATATTCATCGTATGTGTCGCGCAGATAATCCTCATCGGCATCCAGCGATGCTTCTGCGGCAATCTGGCCTATCAACGGAGGACTGAGACGCGCCTGGCAGAACTTCATGACAGCATCCCGGATTTCCTTGTTCTTCGTTATCAGGGCACCGATGCGGATGCCGCACTCCGAATAGCGCTTGGACACGGAATCAATCAGCACCACATTGTTCTCAATGCCCTCCAGATGGCAGGCAGAGATATAGGGAGAACCCGTATAAATAAATTCACGGTACACCTCGTCCGAGAAGAGGAACAAATCGTACTTCTTCACAAGGTCGCGAATCTGGTTCATTTCACGGCGTGTATAGAGGTAACCCGTAGGATTGTTGGGATTGCAAATCAAAATAGCACGCGTGCGCTCGTTAATCAACTCCTCGAACTTCTCTACCTTGGGCAACGAGAAACCCTCTTCGATGGTCGTGGCAATGGTGCGTATCTTGGCTCCGGCAGAGATGGCAAACGCCATATAATTGGCATAGGCCGGCTCGGGAACAATGATTTCATCCCCCGGATTGAGGCAAGCCAGGAAAGAGAACAACACCGCCTCCGAGCCGCCGGAAGTGATGATGATGTCGTCTGCAGTCAGATTGATATTGTACTTTGCATAGTAACCCACCAACTTCTCGCGGTAACTGCGATATCCCGCACTGGGACTGTATTCCAGAACTTTCCGGTCGATGTTCCGTATCGCTTCAATCGCGACTTCCGGAGTAGGCAGGTCGGGTTGACCGATGTTCAGGTGAAATACATGTATACCCCTCTGCTTGGCAGCATCTGCCAGAGGAGCCAGTTTTCTGATAGGAGATGCGGGCATCTCCATTCCGCGAATAGATATTGTTGGCATGAGGTTTATTTACTATTTGACGATTTATGATTTACTATTTAATAGAGTATTTATAGGTGATATTGCTATCACTTTATCATTAAAGTTGCAAATGTAGCGAATTATTTGAAACCAAAAGGAAGGCAAGACCATAAAAACTTTAAAAAACTTATCTATCGTAAAAACTCTATGATATGTAAACAGAAACTTGTATCTTTGAAAAAGCAAACGAGCCAAGTAGAATCAATTGTAAATAGTAAATAGTCAAATAGTAAATAACACCATGGTCATCAACCTTATAACTTTTGCTTCCATACTGCATAAACAAGCATCAGTCCGTAGCTCCCACGAAGTGATATTGACTGAATTGGAAAAATACTTTACCGTCAACTTCATTGATTACAAAGACATAGACAAGTTATCACCCGATGACTTCAGTATTATATTCATTGCCACCGGAGGTGTGGAACGGCTGGTAATCCAGCATTTCGAATCCCTTCCCCGCCCCGCCATCCTCTTGGCAGACGGCATGCAGAACTCACTGGCCGCCGCTCTCGAAATATCTTCCTGGCTGCGCGGCCGGGGAATGAAAAGCGAGATTCTTCACGGAGAGCTCCCCGAGACCATCAAGCGTATTTTTGTCCTGCACAGCAATTTCGTGGCACAACGCAGCCTTTTCGGCATGCGCATCGGCGTAATGGGCACTCCGTCCAGCTGGCTCGTTGCCAGCAATGTGGATTATCTGCTTGCCAAACGCCGCTGGGGTATCGAGTACACAGACGTCTCATTGGACCGCATTTATGAATACTACGGACAGATAACGGACGACGAGGTGGGCGAAGCATGCGCCGGACTGGCAGGAAAAGCGCTTGCCTGCCGAGAGGCAAGCCCCGAAGACATGATAAAAGCCATGCGGCTGTATCGAGCCATCAAGAGGATTGTAGAGGAAGAGCGACTGAGCGCCATTACCCTCAGCTGCTTCCGCCTGATAGACCAAACGGGAACCACCGGCTGCCTTGCCCTTGCCTTGCTGAACGACGAAGGAATCATTGCCGGATGTGAAGGCGATTTGCAATCCGTCTTCACCATGCTGGCCGTAAAAGTGCTGACGGGGAAAAACTCCTTCATGGCCAATCCTTCCATGATAAATGCCCGTACCAATGAAATCATATTGGCACACTGCACCATCGGCATCGCACAAACGGAGCAGTTCATCATACGCAACCATTTTGAGACGGAAAGCGGCATCGGTATTCAGGGAATCCTGCCGACGGGAGATGTAACCATCGTAAAATGCGGAAGCGAAAGCCTGGACGAATATTACCTGAGCACCGGCACGCTTGTTGAGAATACAAACTACATCAATATGTGCCGCACCCAAGTGCGGATAAAAATGAACTCCCCTGCCGACTATTTCCTCAAGACACCGCTGGGCAACCACCACATCATGCTGTATGGCAATTACGAGGATATATTGGAAGAGTTCCTGCAAGCCAATGCCTGCAAACGGATTGAATGATTACTCGTTCGCATCCGGTATCACCACCTCGAAACGCGTTCCTTTTCCCAACTCTGAGGAGACCGAGATAGAACCATGCAGGCGGTTTACGATGGTCTGGCAAATGCTCAGCCCCAAACCGGCGCCCTGCGTAAAGCTGTCTTCTTTGTAAAAGCGTTCGAAGATATGTTTCTGGGCGTCTTCAGAGATACCGCTTCCCGTGTCTTCGACAAAGATGGTGGTATATCCTTCCCGGTTCGTGACATAGCCGAAGGTGATGCTGCCCGTTACCGTGAATTTCTTGGCATTGTTTATCAAGTTGTTCACGACCTGCTTCAAGCGGACGGAATCGGTGATGACCAATTTGTCTTCCCCTTCCGGAATCTCTATACGCAGCTCTACATCCCGAGGCATACTCAGACGCTGGGATTCATGGACCTCCTGCATGATGAACGCCAGGTTGAATGCTCCGAACTTAAAGTCCATCGTGCCCGATTCTATGCGCGAGAGGTCCAGAATATCGTTTATCAACGCCAGCAGCAACGTACAGTTGATGTTGATTGTTTCGACGAACTGCTTTACCTCTTCCGGAGAAAAAGCGTCCAAGTCCTTCAATAAATCCGAGAAACCGACAATGGCATTCAGAGGGGTACGTATCTCATGGCTCATATTGGCAAGGAACGCAGATTTGAGCTTGTCGGCCTGCAAGGCACGGTCACGTGCGGCAATCAAGGCCTCTTCCGTATCCTTGTAACGCTGGATGCTCTGGCATACTCCCAATACCATGTATGGGGTATCGACCGTCAGTCCGTCATAAGCGGTACTGCGGAACTCCCACCATTCATAGCTCCCATCCGCACTCTTCAACCGGAAACTCATCCGTGAATTGATTTCATTGCCCAACAGAATGGCATCAAAATTCCTGCGCGTATGCAGCAAGTCTTCCGGATGTATAAGGGTGTCCATCTCATCACGTGCCAGCAAGTCCGTATCATCGGTATACCCGAAACGGCGCAGCAATCCACCCGGGAAATGGAAACGGTTCATATGCATGTTGTACTGCCACGGATAAATGGAGCTTTCCTCCACCGCCATATTGAAGAAGCGTCTCTGCATCTCTTCTTCGGAGATATTGCGGCATACAATCGCCATTCCCGTCATCTTTTCATTGGCAAAGATAGGTACTACCTCGCCGGAAACGGGGAAATACGTTCCCTGATGGTTTTCCTGCATGAAGGCTTTCTCCGGAATAGAAATAGGTCTCTTTCCGGTACGTACTTTCTTCAACAAGTCCTGCAGGATGTTTTCTCCATTCATGTAAATCCTGAAAATGGAGCCGGCCATCTGCCCTTCATAGAAACGGGACGTATAGGTTTCGGAAGAAAGTCCCAACATCTGTAACAACGGACGGTTGACAAAATGGATGCGCAGGTCGGTATCATACGTAATCAAGCCGTCGCGAATGGAACAGAAGATATTGTCGAACTCGTCGCGCTGCTCCACCAGGCGGTGCTGTATCAACAAGCGGGTCTGGGCATGTATGCGCTTACGCGACTCCCTGCGGTTGGCACGGAAAAGCCAGGCAACCAGCAGCACCAATGCCCCGACAATCAGCGAATAGAACAGAATGAACCAGACACGGTAACGCTCCATCAACGGTATATTCAAAATGATGCCCTTGCTCTCCGCACGGTTCGTGTCCACACGGAAAAACTGCAACTGTTTGTAATCGAACAGCAACTTGCCCCCAAAGTCCTTTACTTCCAATGAGGCGGGTGACTTGCCCTTCAAAATACTTGCAGCCTGCCGGCCGGCAGCAAAAGCATCCTCTCCGGGAACGGCATCATACACACACAGAACACCGTTCGTCATAGCCAGGTTCTGGCTGGTAAACACGGGGGCCTTCAACTTCAAGGAAAGAAAGGGAATCCATTTGGGAGCAATGACAATATGCTTGTAGGCATTGTAGTCATAGCAAATGGAAGTGATGATAGAGTTCAAGGACTTGGCCTGCACATTCAGCACTTTCAACTCATGCTCCGGATAGTTGCTCTTTATGCGTTCCCAGGATTCCTCCACAGCCTTAACCCCTTTAAGGCTCAGGAAACTGCTGTCGGACAGACAGACCAACTCCCTGCGGGAAGGAAACATGCGGACAGCCGCATCCAGCAAGACATCGAAATCCGTTTTCGAAACATAGCCGGAGACGTTGGGCATTCTTTCAAAGACCCTCTCATCCGGGTATTTGATACCCGAAACCACTACCGGTATCTGATAAGGCAGGGAATCACCGCAATGGGTCAATGTGAAGAAAGCCTCATCGCTGGAGGTCACAATCAAGTCCGTTTTCCGTTGCCTGGCACGCTCGCAGATGCGGCGCATGATGAAGCACTCGGAAGCGAAAGACCAGTAATCGGCATTCAGATATTCAGTAGTGATATTGGCTTTAACTCCCCCCTTGTCCAGTCCGTTCTCCAAATTTTCTGTCAGAAGGCTGTGCCAAGGAGTATTTTTTGTATAGGACTGTATGAAAAGTACATTGTACGTACGTTCCGTAGCCGAAAGTGTTCCCGACATCAACCACAACAAGCCTGCAAGCAATGGAAAGAAAAGGCGTTTCATCATAATATAGATTTTGTATACTCAACGCAAAACTCTTATTCGTCACGCAAATATACAAGTTATATTGAGAATGAGCACAGATTATTCAAAAAAAACTCACTCATCGTGCAATGCTTCGGCAGGCTGTACCTTCATGGCCCGTGAAGCCGGATACCAGATTCCTGCAATCACCATCAATGCCATCAATATCCAGACAATAGAAACGCATATGACAAATCTCCCCCAAGTGGCATCCGTGGCTTCCGTAAAAGTGACATCTGCCATAACCATATTGATACATATCATCAAAGCGGGGATGGAAGCAAGTGCCAACAGCAGCAACCCTTCACCCAGCAATTGCCAGCGTATTCTTCCGCGGCTGCTGCCCATGGCCATGCGCAAAGCAATCTCGCTGCGGCGATGGCGGGTACGGAACCAAAAAGTTCCCATCAGCCCGATGAATACATTGAAAACAAAGAATATCACAATGAGCCTTGCGCTGCGGATATACGGGGTGATTCCTTCGGCAGCATCCCGCTCTATCTTCTGGTCCTTATAGCTCTGTATGTCGAAAAGATAGAATGGAGCGACCTGCAGCTGCGACATCATATCCTGATAAAAACGGGCTGCAAAATTATCCGTATCCGCCTCCGGACGTATCCGTAGGGAGATGAACGGGAGGTACTGGTCCTCATAGAACCAACCGGGGAAAGGAGTCAGGACAAAAGGTCCGTAACGGGCATAGTCATCCGTCTTCTGCAAAGCACAGACTGCAGAGACACGGTAACGGAGACCTCCGCTGTAATAATCCAGAAACTCGCGGCCCACCGCCCTGGCACTTGTCTGAAAAAGACTGTCTGCCAAATCACGGGTCACCACGGCAGGCAGAGGACTGGCAGTGGAATTCCAATCCGAGACATTCCCCTGCAACAGCGGAATGCGCATGACGTCGAAATATTCGGGAGACACATAGCGCACTGTAGTCTCGACAACATGCACGCTGTCCGTCGTATACCCCTGGTAAACACGCCCGCGGGTATAAGTATCGGTACCCAGCCACGTGGCAGCACTTTCCACTGCAGGATATTGCCTGATACGCCGGAGCACTTCCTCCATCGGCTTGAACCAGAAGGTCTGCAGGCTGTCTTCTGACGTGCACGGCACTATCTGTGTGGGATTGCAGGAAATCCTTATCTTATAGACATGCTCCAAATCATACCCCTTAGGCTGCCGTTCTGCATGGGCAAAGCCATAGAGTACATCCACACAATACCACATCAATGTAAATACAATCAACAGCTCGGCAAACAGCCAACCGTTACTGCGGCGCTGGTTCCATATCTGGTGTAAAATAGAATGTATCATACTCGTTACTGTTTTAATTGGGATTCGTTTATCCGCTCATTCTCCGCCAAGAACCTCGGCTATAGGGCGACGGGTGGCATGCCAGGCAGGAATAAACACAGAAAGCAGGTTGAACAACAGACACACCACCAATACAGCCACGAAAACCGCAGGACGGAGGAAGAGCCAGACGCTTACATCAAAATTCGTTCCGGGAGCACCATCGCCAAGCATCCAGTCCTTACCCAGCCATAGGAATATGCACGAAAAGAGAAAACCGAGCAATGCGCCGGCAAATGCCAAGGCCAGGTTCTCGCGGAGCAACTGCACCATCAAGGTAGAACGGCTGGCGCCGTATGCTTTCCTTACCGCAAGCTCAGCCATGCGACGGGACATTTGCGAAGATATAAGTCCGCTGACATTGATAGCGGGCACAATAAGCAATATCAAACCCAGGATGATGCAGGTTACGGCAGGACTCATCGTGTCATTACGGAAGAACTGCCGTTCCGTATAAGTGCTGAGGTCGGGAAGCTCCAGTTCATATTCGACCAGTATCTCGTTGAAGCGGGCAAGCGACTGTTCTATCTGCCGCTTGAGTTCCTCTCTGCCGACACCGGGCTTGACAAGGGCCACAGCCTCGAAATCTCCCCGTAGCCCTTCACTGCCCAGACCGGAATCCCGGGTGGAATAAGGCATCCACAACTCTCCATAGGCAAATGTGAACAGAGAGCTCACATCCTTGGTGACCCCGACAATGCGCTTAGGGCGAAAGTTGACAAAATAATTTTTGCCAATGGCTGCTTCGGCAGACCCGAAAGCTTCGCGGGCAAGCTGTTCGCCTATAACCACGACATCCCGGCAAGCATCGAACTCTTCGGTACTGAAAAGACGGCCCGCCACAAGAGGGATATCGTAGACACGCCAATAGTTCAAATCCACCTGACGAACCGTACGGCGCATTCCCCGCACGGGCGAATCCCCACAGTATCTAAGATAGGTAGGTCCCAGATAGGTGACAAGTTCCGCACCCGGAAGTTCTGCAAAAATAGCGTTGACAGCCCGATAAGACATGCCCGTATTGGAATTGCTGTGGTCGGACTTGCGGTAAGAGTATCCATAAGAAGAATATAGCATGCTACTGCGGTGCGACTCGGGAGCCAAGTCAGCCGTCTGGATGTCATACACCATGTAAATGACCATGACAAAGGTTATACTCACTGCCGTACCGATGACGGAAACAGCACTGAAAAAGGGATTCTGGCGGATAAGAGCTAAAATTTGTTCCATAGCTTTCTATTCATCGTGCAATGCTTCGGCAGGCTGCACCTTCATCGCCTTGCGGGCGGGAATACCTATACCGATGACAATCATTAGGGTAATCAGCACAAAGCTGATGGCAGCACAGAGCAGCAGGCGGTCCCACTCCAACGTCGTACCGTTCCTCCAGGAATTCAACTCCAGGTGTGCAAGATTATAATCGATGAGCAATGCAACGGGGGTGACAATTGCCAACAACAATATCCCTTCACTAAGCAGCCGGCTGAAGATGGCACGGTCTGTCGCTCCATGCGCTTTGTGCAGTGCTATCTCCGAACGGCGTTGCTGCGTACGGAACCAGAATGTTCCGAGCAAGCCGAGGAAAATGTTCAGCAGTAGGAATCCCATACCCATCACATAGTTACGGATGTCATTGGTCCATGCCTGCTGGTAGTTGCGACGAATATCCTTGAAAGAACGTATCTCCGAAATGAAGATATTGCCTATGCGGAACTGGCTCTCACTGTCTGCCTTCAGCCTCTCAATGAAGTCATTGTCCTGCCCTTCACGGACGCGGACACAAAGTTCGAGACCGATATAGTAGAAACTCTGCTTCACCATCATGGAATATGAGCTTCGCGCCTGGTCATAATCGTGATAGCGTACATTTTGCAGTGCAGCACCCAGCCGGTAGGTCTTCGTAGTATCACCAAAAAGATAGAACCGCTGGCCTACGAGATCTGTCATCCGGCGGTCGTATTTCCGGTAGAGGTTATCCGAAGCCATAAACTCCCCGCGCTCCAACATTTCAGCCAATTGTTCGGGTGTCTCGCCACGCGTGCCCCGATAGCGGAATACACGGGGAAAGTCCGGTGTCACTAACCTGCGGATGGTCCAACCGGGAGAACGCAAAGTGTCATAGCTTACTTCAGCGCCTGAATTGCTTCCGTTGTAAGGATATGAATTCTGCGAAAGGCTGACCGCTTCTATCTCCGGCCGACGACGCAGACGCTCCAACAACTCGGCTATGTCATCGTGGGTCTGCTGAGAGGTATGCCCGGCTATGTAGTCGGGACTTTTGGGTGTCAGTTCCCCCAACTCTATAAGGTAGCAGTGCTCTATATTAAAGCCTCTCGGCTCCAGATAGGTGGCGGCGCGCGTGTAGAGATAGTCTACCACGTACCACATCACTACACTCACTACCAATAACTCCAACACCAACCATAGGTTTGAGAGCCATTCATTCTTTATCTGTGTAAGAAGTTTCTTAGTCATTTTCTTCAATGATTAATGTTTTGTGATGGAGTTATTTATGCAAACGTCCGCCCAATGCATTTACAATCCCTATTCTTGATGCACGCCATGCGGGAATACCGGAACTTAGTAAGTTCAGCACAAAGCAGAACAACAACGCCCAGCCAAAGGTGGAGCCATGCAGCAATATGCTTGCATCCACTGCCGGAGGACTCAGCGTCTGGCTGAATTCCTGCGCAAACAGCAGTGTATTTCCCAAATAAGCGAATGCTACACTCAGCAACAATCCCATCACCCCTGCCAGCAATGTCACCACCAGATTTTCTGCAATGATTTGCCCCATCAGTTCCAGTCTCGTTGAACCGAATGCCCGGCGCACACCAATCTCTGCCACACGCTGGCGCAGACGGCTCTGCGTCATCGAGCTGAGGTTGATGGCAGGAACAATCAGTAGAATGATGAAGATAATGAGACGCTGCCTGCGTGCCTGGTCCACGTCCGGTTCGATGTTGGCAGCCATTCCTGCGGCATTTTTCTCCTGGTCATAAGGACGGTTACGGTAAATCAACGAATAACCATTCTCGCCAATTACAGTGTCGTACTCCTGACGGCGGCGTTCCGTCTCCTCACGAATAGCAGGAAAATCATCACGGCTTTTCGCCAGAATGGTAACGCTCATCATCCCCATATGCTCATCACTCCATGTGCTTTTCGTTATCTCAGTAGAAGTATAGGGCACCCATACCTGCGCATAGGCAGTGTTGGCCAAAGTAGAAACATCCTTCACTACACCGGACACTGTATAAGGAGCATGGTTCAAAAGGAATTCGCGACCAACAGCCTCCGTTGTCTGGAATAACCTGCGCGCTACACTTTCCGTAATTACCGCTACGGGTAGTCCGGCATCGAATGTAGCCTGGTCATAAGGTTTCCCGGCAACAAAAGAGAAATCAAACACACGCCAGAAAGTATCATCTGTCTGCAACAGGTCGATACCCGTTGCAGGTTGTCCCGGCAGATTCACGGGGGTAGAAATGACCATACAGGTATAAATCGTTACTGCTTCGGGGGTCTTCAGCGATTTGAAGCACTCAAGCGCAGTCTTTATCCCCATCGGTCCGTTGGAACTGTTTCCCTCTCCCCAGCTTTTGTTGGTGATGCTCATATAATGCACATGTAGAAAGCGGTCGCGGTTGCTCTCCGGAGCAAACGGAGCTACCTTCACCTGCTGCATCATCACCACCAGCATGATGAGGAAGATGGCAAGTGCCGTACCGGCTATGCTGACGGCACTAATCATCGGTTGCTGCCGCAACTGTGCCCAGGCTTGTGTGAAGTATTGCTTTATCATATTGATATTTACGATTAGACGATTTACTATTTACGATTGGTGTTACCGCTACTCAACGGCCCACCTTCAGGTTACATGTATTCACTCCGCCTATGCCTCCTTTAGAAATGTCAGCATGCCCGGCAGTTCCGCTCAAAGTGACGTCACCCACACCACTCATTCTGGCAGTCAAATAATCGCAGACTACATGAATATCGGCGCTACCTACTCCGCGCAAAGCAACTTTCAGCTCGTCACACGTCAAATCGGATACATTCACTTCACCCACTCCCTTTACTTCAAATGACACCTCATCCAGTTTCAAGGGCTTCTCACAATTGAACTCCCCTACACCGGTAAACTCCACCTTCTTCAAATCAGGAGCCGAAATCCAAATGGTCACGCCATCTTTCTGATTTCTCATGCTCTTGTTTTTCCTATCCTTGAAGCCTATCAGCAGACAGCCGTCCTTCACTGTGGTTTCTGTATTCTTCACGTGCTTCTCCTTACCTTCAATCTTGAAAGAATAAGTGTCACTCTGTGTAAAATAAATTGTTCCCACAGACGTTATCTCAATGGACGAAAAGGCATCCACTTTGCGCACTTCACTCACTTTGGTATCTTGTGCATAAACACTCAGCATACCTACAAATGTCAATATCAATGCAATGATAATACCTACTATATTAGTTTTCATTTTTCTTCTTTTTTATTGTTAATCCTCTATTGTTTTTCATACTACTCTTCATGCAACGCCTCTGCCGGCTCAATCTTCATAGCCTGCCGTGCCGGAAACCATATTCCAATCACTACCATCAGAGCTATCAGTAACCAAGCCCCTAGAGAACCTGCAAGGAAGCGTATCACACTCCACTCTATCGGCCAAGTGGATATGAGAGAGGTACGTCCTATAGTAAATTCCGCCATCCCCACATTGTAGCATACAACCATGGCAGGCAATGTCACTAACGCCAATAACAGTAACCCCTCACCTATCAGTAAACGAAACACACCGCCACGCGTACTGCCCATCGCCATCCGTAGAGCTATCTCCGAACGGCGGCGGCGAGTACGGAACCAAAAGGTGCCTATTAACCCCAAAAATACATTCACCAGCAGGAAGAGCACCACCACAGCCTGACTGTTCACCTTATCCGTATCGCCATTCATCACCTCGAACTGCAACTGTTGTTCAGTATAGGGAGCGGCATCTGCCACAAACGCATTGTCCGTGTCCAGTTTAGGCGCTATTTCGCGCAGAAACTTCTCCCGATAATCCGGTCCGTCGGCAGCAGGCTTCACGCGGAAAACAATCTGCGACCAATTGTCGGCAAACTCTGCCTTAATCATATTCTCTCCCAAATGATAAAAGAACCAAGGTTCCTCAACTCCATAACGATAGGAACGGAAAGCACCGGTCTTCCCCATCTGCTTGATGATTGTAACAGAATCACCATTACCTAACGGCGTAGTCTGCGAAAACTCCGGCATTTTCTTACGAAAACGTTCAAAAGCGGCATTACTCAGTGTCACATTGTTCCATCCTGCGGGAGTGTCCCGGAACGGGTGACGCGGGTCCTCACTTATCCGGAAAACATCCATATATCCTCCAGTCGTATAAATACAGCGTCCTTGCACCCAGGAAGTATCTTGCACAACCAACGCATTGTAACTATTACTGCCACTCATCGGAAGGCTCCAATAACAAAGGGCAGCTGCCTCTACGGAAGGCTCTTGTTCCAATTTCGCCAATATACCCAGATATTTATCGGCATCAGTCAGACTCGTATCCCGACTTTCTCCACCTACAACGGTGGATAATTTATAGACATGTTCAATATTATAACCCAGCGGACGGTAGAAAGTATATTTCATGCATCCCAGTGAGTCACAGAGGAACCACATCACGATGAATACCAAGAACAATTCAGCCAATACCCAGCCGTTACTGCTGAAGCGTGCCTTTATCATACGTAAGTTATGTATCGTAAATTTCATATCAAGTACCTCCTTCTATTTATCATTCAAAGAATCTACAATAGTGTGCCGTGCCGCTATCCATGCAGGCAGTGCCGCACTCAACAGATTGATGACCACACAGAAAACAAATGCCAGCAGGAATACCCACGGACTAAACAGCGCCTCCATGTTCAAGCTGAGCTCGCCCGACGTACCCACATTCTGATTATTGGTGAACAGCCACATACGCATGGCATATACTGCCAAATAACTGAAAAGCAGTCCCACTACTCCACCCAGTAATGTCAACATCAGATTTTCGTTCAGTATCTGCCGCACAAGCACGCTTTTCGTTCCTCCAAAAGCCTTACGTACACCTAATTCGGTAATACGTTGCTGCATGCGGCTGTTACTCAAGCCACACAAATTGAGTGACGGTACCAACAAAATGATAAATAAAGCTACGGCATATTGAAGATAAAGCATTGTCAAGTCTGGCCCTACATTAGCCCATACGTGGTTGACGTGCGCCACGATATTGTCCGGCTGTTCCATGATGTCTATCTGTTTGTTGCCCAATCCGGCATTAACACGTTCCACCTGCTTGGCAATGCCCTCCCGGATGGCAGGAAAGTCATCAGATGTACGTGCCAATACAGCAATCTGCATGCCTCCCAAATAACTGTGGACTCCGGTAATTTTCAGTTCGTCGGCACTGTACATACCCCACACTTGTGCGTATGCATCCTTAGCAGTGACGGAAACATCTTTCACCACTCCCACGATACGTGCAAGTTCCCGGTTCAGCAGGAATTCCTGTCCCACTACATCTGTACTTCCATACAGTTTCCGCGCTACAGACGCACAGACTACTACAGCCTTGCTTTCTCCAGCACGGTCGGCTTCGCTGAAGCCGCGTCCGGCAAGAAACTGCATGCTGAACACTTTCCAGAAGTCGGGATCTGTCCGCATAGCATCCACTTTCACCCGATTGTTACCGTCAGTCAACGAAGCCAACGACAAACCGGCTGGGGAAAATGCCGTACAGTATTCCACTTCGGGCACCGGCTGCACGCATTCTTTCATAAATGCCGCCGAAGGATTACTCCAATTATTATTGCCGTCCTTTTCCTTGTCGTATACGTGCATAGCGGAAAAGTAAAGACACCGACTGCGGTTCACTTCCGGTTCCAAGTCAGCATATTTTGTCTGCCAAGTAATCACAATAGCCATAATCATGGTGATAGCAAAGGCCGTACCCAATATGGAAATCGTACTTAGCAGCGGATTCTGCTTCAAGATTGTAAAAGCTTGTCTTACGGTTTGCATTTCATTAATTGATAGTTGATAATTAATAGTTGACAGTTGACTAAGCAGTAATTATTCCACCTGACGTCCGTCGAAGAAGCGGACGGTGCGTGAGGTCTGTTTGGCCTGCTCTTCATTGTGGGTCACCATCACGATGGTACGTCCGTCTTCCTTGTTCAGTTGATGCAACAGTTCCATGACTTCGGCACCCATCTTGGAGTCCAGGTTACCGGTGGGCTCATCGGCGAGGATTATCTCCGGGTTGCCGATAATGGCACGGGCAATGGCTACACGCTGGCACTGACCGCCGGAAAGCTGTGTAGGCATGTGACGCATGCGGTGGCTCAAACCGACCTTCTTCAATACCTCTTCCGCCAGATGACGGCGTTCCTTGGCAGACACCTTTCTATACAGCAAAGGCAGCTCCACATTATCCAGCACATTCAGCGAATTAATCAGATGGAAAGACTGGAACACAAAACCCAGCTTCTGGTTACGGAAAGCAGCCAGCTCCTTGTCCTTCATGCCGTCCACTTTTGTACCGGCTATTTCGATGGTGCCGCTGGTAGGTGCATCCAGTAAACCCATAATGTTCAGCAACGTAGATTTTCCACAACCGGAAGGTCCCATGATACTGAGAAATTCTCCCTTGTTCACTTCGAGGTTTACATTTTCCAATGCCACGGTTTCAATCTCGTTTGTACGATAAATCTTGTTGATGCCAGTTAACTTAATCATAATGGTAAGTATTTAATTGTTATTATTCTGTTCTGTTTCTATTCCGCACAATTTCTGTTTCAAGAGGTCAAAAGTTGTGCCAAAATCGTTTATTATTGATTATCTGCTATTTATACATGCAGTAAGGTGTCCGAAAATGAACACCTTGTCCGTTTTCATCTATTCGTCACGCAGGGCTTCCGTAGGTGGAATGCGGCTGATGTTGCGCGCCGGGATATAGATTCCCACCAACACTACCACCAGCAGTATCAGAAAGATGACGAGCGACACGAGCAGATAATGCGAGGTGAAATCCGACACCCAATAGCTCTCTGTGCTCTCCACCCAATTCTGCCCTTTGGCCAGCCCTTCTTTCAGTGCATATTGCAAATAGAGCAGAAAACCAGTCAGTGAAGCGACCACGGTCAATACCGTGCCTTCGCCCATCAGCAGGCGGACAATGTCGCTGCGTGTAGCTCCGAACGACAGCATCACTCCCACTTCCTCGCGCCTCGTACGTGTCTGCAACCAGAAGGTACCGATGACACCCAGACAAAGATTCACCAGGAAGAAAGCCGCCATCGCCAGATTACGGCGGTAAATCGGTGTGGAATTGCTGGCTTCGCTCTCCGTTATAATCTGCTCATAGGAACGGACACTGCGAGCAAACAGATTGCCCCGCCTCATCTCCTTCACCATCCAAGGACGGAAATCGTGCAGAAAACGCTCCATGCTGACACCCTCTTTGAGACGTACCAGGATATGGGCACTTTCAGGGATATAACTTGTATCGATGGTAAGCATCGGCATAAATGCAACGGGGACGGGACGCCACTCGCTATACATCTTCATGGCTCCTATCGTACCGACAACCGGCATGTACAAGGTATCTCCATGGTCTCTGCTTATACAGCGTTTGCCATGCGCGTCTTTGGTATGGAACAACTGTTCGGCAGCATTCTCCGTCAGTACAATGTCATTCGGGACATAGGCGTAGTCGGACAGCTGTCCGGGTGTCCGCCCCTTACCGGAACGGAAACCATACGTATCGAAAAAGTTCGTATGAGGCAGAAATTGTATCATCATAATAGATAAGGGAATCGTATCCCCTTCGGCAAACAATTGACTATTCGAACTTCCCGAAGAATTGGGATAACAGAATTCCAGCACGGGAGTGGCCGATTCCACACCGTCAAAGTCCTTGACATAACGCACCAAATTATAATAGTTGTCCACCAACGTAGCAGAGTCCTGCGCTTCGGCATCGTATCCCGGTGCCTGGGGCTGCAATGCGCCCAATGAAATGAGGCAAAGCCGCTCCGCATCATAGCCCAACGGGATATTACGATCGTGCGTGACCACAATCACCGGGTCCAATACAACCCAACTGATGATACTCACCAATATCAATTCGGCCAACAACCATCCGTTCTTGCGGCGGCGCGCCCAAAGATTCTTCCATATTAACTTAAACATACCAACCTCCCGTGTCTTATCGTTTTTCATTCAGTGAGTTCACAATCGGTTTCCGCAAGGAATACCACGCCGGTATAAGGGCCGACAACAGATTCAGCACGACGCACAGCGCCAATGCGGCGAGAAAAACCAGCGGAGCAAACAGCATTTCACCCGATACGCGGACCTCCACTCCTTCGGGTACCATATTCGGCCAGCTGTCGAGTACCGTAAATATCCACTCGCGTCCCACGTAAAGTGCCAGCCATGCCAGCAGCAAGCCCAATGCTCCGCCCAGTGCGGTCAGCAGCAGGTTTTCCCACATCACTTGTGAAAGCAGTATCTTACGTCCGGCTCCAAACGATTTCCGCACGCCCATCTCTGCCAGACGTCCCTCCATACGGCTCGATATCATGCCGCTCAGATTCAGGGCAGGCACCAACAGCAATACGAGCAGGACAAGCAGAAAGTGGCGCACTGTGGCCCAAAGGTCAAACTCCATACTTGCATAAGTCTTGAAGACACTCAACAGATGGGAGGTGGGCTGCTCCCAGAAATCTACTTTCCATTCATCGGGATGCATAAGATTCTCCTTGCGGCAGATTTCCTTTATCTCAGCCCGCAGAGCATCTCCCTGCTTACTGTCCTGCACCAGAAAGGTAGCACTGAAAGCTCCCAGATAGGGAAGGTTGTATTTAGGACTGCTGTAATCGGGCGACACCGTATAAGGTACGTAAAGCTGTGCATAGGATTTGGAGGTGAGGTAACTGGCGCTACGCACCACTCCACAAACCCGGTAGTCGATATAGTTCAGGCTGAACGAGCGTCCTACTACCTCTTCCGTCGTACCGAACAAGCGGCGTGCCAAATCATCGGTAACGACAGCAGTGGAAATGCCACTTGCCAGGTCGGATGCCGTGAATGGACTGCCTTCCAGGAATTGGAAAGAATATATCTTGAAAAAAGCAGGGTCTGTCAACTTTACCATAACCGGAAAATCACCGCTACGGTCGGCAGGCTGTATATAACTGTTTTCCGACAAGTCATTATGCAGCTCGGCCGAAACGACAAGAGCATTCTCTACGGGATAGAACCAGTCTTGCAGTGCCTTGTAGGAAACAGCCCATTGCATGGTCCTAGTATTGTTGCCGCTTCCCTGCGTGAATTTTGAATTGCTGAGGTAAAGCGTATTCATGCGGTTTGCCTCTGGATAGACGGGCGCAATCTTCACATAATACACCACCGCCATAATCATTGTCATGGCAATGGCCAGCCCCGTACCCACAATGTAGAGCATGCTGAACAGTTTATTCTGCTTCAACAGCTCCCAGGCTTGTTTCAAGTAAACCTTTATCATTTTAGCTTCAACTTATTCTTGTTCTTATAGTTACTCATATCGCTCACCACTACTTCATCACCCGGTTGCAAACCACTGACCACTTCTACAAACTCAAAGTTGGAATCGCCCAGCTGCACCTTGCGCTTTACAATTTCCTTGTCGGAATTGCGTACAAAAAGTTCATACTCCCCACGTCCCACATAATAGCTGGCATTGGCTATGCGCATCACGTCTTCCTTCACTGCATTCATCACATAGACGTCGGTTTTCAGACCGGAACGCAGTCGGCGGTTGTTGTCCTCATTCAACTGCACGGTAAAGGAGATGACGCCATTCTTTGAAAGCGGAGTAACACTGCTTACGGAACCTTCCAGCTTTTCGCTGCCAATCTTCACAATGGCCTTGCCGCCGGCAGCCACACGGTCACCGTAAGTATCGGCAATCTCGCCTTCCACCTTGAAGTGGCTCAAGTCGGAGATGACGGCAATCTGTGAGCCTTCGGGCACTTGGGCACCAATCTGATTGTTGATATAAGTAAGGATAGCCTTCCGGGGCGAACGCACCTGCGCATCGTCGAGCGTACGTTTGGTTTCGGCCAGTGTCTTCTGGAACATGCTGAAATCCAGTTCCTGTACTTGGTATTCCGCAGCCAGCACTTCCTTCTCGTTGGCATACTGCTGCTGCAATTGCTCGTATTCCAGTTGTGCCACGTTGTAGCTCAGTTCGGCTTGGCGCACCTTATCGGTAGTACCCGAACCGAGACTGTCGAGGTACTGCTCGTTGCGCAGCTCCACCTTCATGCGGTCCAGCTTCATGGCGGAGACTTTGATTTTCATCTGCAGGTCGGTCAGCTTGGTCTGGTTGTCAAGTTTCAGTTGTTTCAGCTTGTAGCTGCGCATCTGCTCTTCGTCCAGCATCTTCTTGTAGTCGGTTTCGGCGCTCTGCAAGTCCAGCTTCAGGATGGGGGTACCTACATCCACGCTGTCGCCACCTTTTCTGTACACTTCCAAAATGCGGGTATTGATGGGCGAGTTGATGATTTCCTCGAATGCCGGGACCACCTTGCCGGAGGCGCTGACGCTGACTTCAATCGTACCTTTACCCACTTGGGAGAAAACAAGGTCTTTCTCCTTCACTCCCGTACGCATCAATGAAATGAGTACACTGACCACTACGATACCTGCCACGCCGATAGCACCGTAGCGGATGATTTTCTTATTGCGTTCTTTATTACGCACTTCTTTCGGAATTTCTCTATCCATATCTTTAAATTTTATTGTTTGCGAACATAACGCTTAATATATACTAAATCCATGCCAAAATCATAAACCCCTGAAAGTAAGCGAAAAGAGAAAAAAGAAGGGTGTCCGTTTTCGGACACCCTGTACATTTTCGGATAGCTTCTTTATCTTAATCTCAATCTGTCGCCAATCTCCGGCACGTATTCCGCATCCTTGCGATTCATCTTATAAAGGTTCTTCAGACGAATGCCGTACTTTTGGGAAATGGTATGCATGGAATCACCGTCTTTCACTATGTAGACGGTATGGGGTTTGGCGGCTTTCTTGCGCTTTTCTTTCAAGTAAATAATGTCTCCCGCCTCCAGTGTGTATTCTTTATGGAGGTCGTTGTATTTCACCAGCTTCTTCCAGCTGATGTCAAACTCCTTGCCCAACACCTGGAAGGTGTCTCCGTCGCGCGCCACGACATAAGCTATATCGTTGGCAATGTACACCTGATGCGGATTGGCCAGCCAAGGTTTCTTTTTCAGTTCCTTCTCCCAACTGCGGACATCGCGCTTGCTCATGCCACGGCTGTCGTACTTATACAGTTCATAGTCCTCAATAATGGTTATCAGGCGGTTGGCATACGACGGGTCGGTAGCATAGCCGGCCTTCTTCAAGCCGCGCGCCCAACCCTTATAGTCCGTAATCTTCAGTTTGAAAAGAAAAGCATAACGTGCTCCCCGTTTCAGGAAATCGGAATGGTCTTCATAAGAGTCTTTCGGATTGCGATAAGCGCGGAAACATTCATTGCGGGCATCGTCATCATGCCTCACCGTCCGTCCGCGCCAGTTGCCTCCACACTTGATGCCGAAGTGATTGTTGCTCTTGCGCGCCAGCTCACTGTATCCGGCACCGCTCTCCAACAGCCCTTGGGCCAGCGTGATGCTGGCAGGTATCTTATGACGTTGCATCTGCTCCACGGCAAGGGGAGCATACTGTTTGATATACTCATTGTAGCGGGCATTCCGGCGTTGTGCCTGCACTGTTGTTATGGAAATAAAAAGAAATGCTATGATAGCAGTCAGTCTGAAAATCCGTTTCATGCTTAAAATGTTGAGTTCTGCACAAAAGTCCGTAAAAGAATTGAAATAACCAATCTCTTTTCTATCTTTGTAACATTAATTACAATATAACCCTTTGCCTTATGAAAGAATTAAATATCGAAATTGCCGTCAAGATATACGACTATGAAGAACTGGATGCCGCCGACCGCGAACTGATGGATGCCGCCCGCGAGGCTACCAACCGCAGCTATGCCCCTTACTCCCACTTCTCGGTAGGAGCTGCAGCCAGACTGGCAAACGGTATTGTAGTGACCGGCACCAACCAGGAAAACGCCGCCTACCCTTCCGGGCTGTGTGCAGAACGCACCACCCTATTCTATGCCAACTCCCAACATCCCGACCAGGCGGTAACCACCCTCGCCATTGCCGCACGCAACGAGCACAACGAGTTCCTGGAGTCTCCCATCCCTCCCTGCGGCGCCTGCCGGCAAGTGATGCTCGAAACGGAGAAGCGCTTCAAGCATCCCATGAGGGTGTTGCTATATGGCAAAAAGGGAATCTACGAGCTGAAGAATGTGGGAGAATTACTGCCACTCTCGTTCGATGCTTCGGCCATGAAGTAACAGAACCAATAAAGTATTAACATCGTGTCTGCAGGAAATTAATTTCTTGCAAACACGATATTAACTTCTTGACGACACGATATTAATATCGCAAAAAGCCTTTGTTATTCAGTGGAAATTATTACCTTTGCGCCCACTAACCAATTAATTCCACCGATGAGAATATCCGACTAAAGACAACACATTTCGGTAAACATCACTATCAACATGCTTTTTCAGACTGAACGCTGAGCATCACCTATATAGATGTTTAGCCAATACTGTGTTTGTCTGTACCCCTCCCCTTCGAGAATTTCAATTTCGGGGAATGCTTGCATCTCCCCTATCATTCTTACTTCTAAAAACACAGTAGAAACTTATGAGCTTTATCATTAAAGACCTTAGCTATATCCATGCAGATAAGGAAATCTTGTTTTCACACCTCCACTTGAGTATCAACTCCGGAGATAAAATAGCCCTGACCGGAAATAACGGTTGCGGCAAGTCTACCCTCATGCGCATTTTGGCAGGAGACTTGTCACCAAGTTCGGGAACGGTGCTACGCCCCGAACATCTGTACTACGTGCCCCAGCACTTCGGACAATACGACCGGCAGACAATAGCACAAGCTTTGGGAATCAGCCACAAGCTATCTGCCCTGCATGCCATCCTAAGCGGTGACGCTACCGAAAAGCACTTCAATACGCTCAATGATGACTGGAACGTGGAAGAACGCGCCCAGACTTCTCTCGACAGCTGGGGACTGGACGGTATCCCACTCTCCCGTCCGATGGAAAGACTTAGCGGCGGCGAAAAAACCCGCATCTTCCTGGCGGGCATGGAGTTGCACAACCCGACAGCCATCCTGCTGGACGAACCGACCAACCATCTGGACGCGGATGGACGGGAACGTCTGTATAACTTGATACGACGGACGTCGGCTACCGTGCTCGTCATCAGTCACGACCGCACGCTACTGAATCAGTTGCCTGCCGTCTGCGAACTCTCTTCCCAGGGATTGACGTATTACAGCGGAAACTACGACTTCTACAAAGAACAGAAGGCCCTGCAACAGAAAGCCCTTACCCAACAACTGGAAGAGAAGCAGAAAGCCCTGCGCCTTGCCCGCAAAGTGGCACGCGAAGTAGAAGAGCGCAAAGCCAAACAGAATGTGCGGGGAGAAAAAGCCTCCATCAAAAAAGGGATTCCCCGCATCCTAATGGGAGGACTGAAAAACAATGCGGAAAACAGCAGTAGCAGACTCAGCAGCATACATGCGGAGAAAGCGGAAAAGCTGCAGACGGAAATGGCAGGCATCAAAAGTTCACTGTCGCAGACGGACAAGCTGAAAACAGACTTCAACGCCTCCCATCTGCATACGGGCAAGATTCTGGTTACGGCAAGGGACGTCAACTTCCATTATCCCAACCATACAGCCTCCCCCGCAGAAACACCCCATACGGAGACGGCTGCAAAGAACCTCTGGGCTTCTCCTCTCACCTTCCAGCTAAGAAGCGGCGACCGCCTCAGCTTGAAAGGAAAAAACGGCAGTGGAAAAACAACCCTGCTGAAACTCATCATGGGCGAATTGCACCCCACCGACGGAGTGATGGAGCGTGCCGGCTTCACCTCCGTCTATCTGGACCAAGAATACTCCCTCGTCCGTAATGAGCGCAGCGTACTCCAACAAGCAGAAGCTTTCAACCACCGCCACCTGCCGGAACATGAAGTGAAAACCATCCTCAACCGTTACCTCTTTCCCCGCGACGTGTGGAACAAGCCGTGCGGCAAACTGAGTGGCGGCGAAAAGATGCGCCTCTCCTTCTGCTGCCTGATGATTGCCGACAATACCCCGGATATGTTCATTCTGGACGAACCCACCAACAATCTGGACATCGAGAGTATAGAAATAATAACGGCAACGATACGCGACTACGCCGGCACCGTAATTGCCATCAGCCACGACCGGGAGTTTCTGAAAGACACCGGCATCGAACGGGAGATACTTTTGGAATGAATCAGTAATTTAGGTAACAACAACCGTAATTTGTATACTGCCATTCTCATAAAACCTGCCTATTTTTGCAGCACGTAATCATTTACTAACTAACGAACAACGAATATGAGCAAAAAAGTATTAATCCTCTCCTCCAGTCCCCGCAGGAATGGAAACTCCGACCTCTTGTGCAATGAATTCATGCGCGGTGCCGCAGAGGCCGGACATCAAGTAGAAAAGATTTTCCTGAAAGACAAGCACATCAACTACTGCACGGGATGCAGCGTATGCAGCATGTACGGCAAACCCTGCCCGCAAAAGGACGATGCCGCCGAAGTGGTGGAAAAGATGATTGCCGCCGACGTCATCGTCATGGCAACCCCCGTCTACTTCTACACCATGAGCGCGCAGATGAAGACACTGATTGACCGTTGTTGCGCACGCTACCTTGAAATAAAGGACAAGGAGTTCTACTTCATCATCGCCGCCGCCGAAGAAAGTGTCCCCATGATGGAGCGTACCATCGATGGTTTCCGTGGCTTCCTCGACTGCCTGGAAGAGCCCAAAGAATGCGGCACCATTTATGGCGTGGGTGCCTGGAAGGTGGGCGAGATAAACGACAAGCCTTCCATGCACGAAGCCTACGAGATGGGAAAAAAGGTATAAAGAACGAATACTAATCGCTATACAATACATTTATGCTACGTACCATCAGACTGACCCTTGCCGTCATCTTCTTCGCACTCATCACGCTGTTGTTCCTCGACTTCACGGGAACACTGCATGCCTGGTTCGGATGGATGGCGAAGATACAATTCCTGCCGGCCGTGCTGGCACTGAACATCGGTGTAGTACTGTTTCTTGCAGTGCTGACCTTGGTATTCGGACGCATCTACTGCTCCGTCATCTGCCCGTTGGGAGTATTCCAGGACATTGTTTCCTGGCTCTCCGCCAAACGGAAGAAAAACCGTTTCCGCTACTCGTCCGCACTGAAATGGCTACGCTACGGTGTGCTGGGAGTATTCGTACTTGCCATTATCGGCGGACTGAACTCTTTTGTCGTGCTGCTGGCCCCTTACAGCTCATACGGGCGCATCGTTTCCAGCCTTTTCTCCCCACTCTACCAGTGGGCAAACAACGGACTGGCCTACCTGGCCGAACGTGCTGACAGCTATGCCTTCTATGAAACGGATGTATGGATGAAGAGTCTCCCTACCCTGCTGATTGCCACGGTCACTCTGGTAGTCCTCATCGTGCTGGCATGGCGGGGCGGACGTACCTATTGCAACACTATCTGTCCGGTAGGTACAGTGCTTGGCTTCCTCTCGAAGTATTCCTTGCTGAAACCGGTAATTGACACAAAGAAGTGCAACAGTTGCGGACTTTGTGCCCGCAACTGCAAGGCATCGTGCATCAACATCAAGGCACACGAAATAGATTACAGCCGTTGCGTGGCATGTATGGACTGTATCAACAAGTGCAGGAAAGGTGCCATCACTTACACACGCCGCAAGCCGACCTCCGCTGCAGTCTCCCAGGAAACCTCCGTGGCACCGGAGCAGGTAAACGACGCCCGCCGCGCATTTCTCTCTACAACTGCCGTGTTTGCTGCTACGGCAGCCCTCAAGGCGCAGGAGAAGAAAGTGGACGGTGGACTGGCTGTCATCGAGGACAAAAAAATCCCCGAGCGCGCCACTCCCATCACTCCTCCGGGCTCACTGAGCGCCCGCCACTTTGCACAACACTGCACAGCCTGCCAGCTCTGCGTATCGGTATGCCCCAACCAAGTGCTCCGTCCTTCTTCGGACTTGACAAAACTGATGCAGCCGGAAATGTCCTACGAACGCGGTTACTGCCGCCCCGAATGCGCCAAGTGTGCGGAGGTGTGTCCTACCGATGCCATCCATCTGACGAGCCTCGCCGAGAAATCGGCCGTCCAAATCGGTCATGCCGTATGGATTAAGGAGAATTGCATCTGCATCACAGACAAGATGGAATGCGGGAACTGTGCCCGCCATTGTCCGGCCGGTGCCATACAGATGGTTCCTTCAGACCCGGAAGACGAAGCCTCCATCAAGATACCGGTAGTCAACGCCGAACGCTGTATCGGATGCGGAGCATGCGAGAACCTTTGTCCGTCGCGTCCGTTCAGTGCCATTTATGTGGAAGGCCATGTGATGCACAGAACTGTCTGAAGCAGCTTTATCATCCAAATATCCATTTATAATTTCAGTCCTATCACAATGAAAGAAGACAATAAGAACAAGATAAACCGCCGCGATTTCTTCAAACTCGCCGGTGCAGGAACGCTTGCCTCGGCAGCAGCCCTGTACGGCTGTTCGGGCAACAAGAACAACGGGGAGAGCGAATCGGCCGCGCTGGGCGAGATACCAACCGACAAGATGACCTACCGTACCAATCCCAACACGGGCGACCGGGTTTCCCTGCTGGGATACGGATGCATGCGATGGCCCACCCGGAAACGCGCCGACGGGAATGGAGACGAAATAGACCAGGAAGCCGTGAACGACCTGATAGACTATGCCATTGCCCACGGAGTGAACTATTTCGACACCTCCCCCGCCTATGTGCAAGGTCTGTCGGAGCGCGCCACGGGCATTGCCTTGAAACGCCACCCACGGGAGAAATTCTTCCTTGCCACAAAGCTGTCCAACTTCAGTCCCAGCACGCACAGCCGCGAAGAGTCCCTTGCCATGTATCACCGCTCCTTCCGCGACCTGCAAGTGGACTACATCGACTACCTCTTGTTGCACGGCATCGGCATGGGCGGCATGGAAGCCCTCCGCTCCCGCTATCTGGACAACGGCATGCTGGACTTCCTGCTGAAAGAGCGTGAAGCCGGACGCATCCGCAACCTCGGATTCTCCTATCATGGAGACATCGAAGTCTTTGACTACCTGCTCTCCCGCCACGACGAACTGAAATGGGACTTCGTACAAATCCAACTGAACTACGTAGACTGGCGGCATGCCAAAGAAGTGAATACCCGCAACACGGATGCCGAATACCTATATGCCGAGCTGGTGAAGCGCAACATTCCCGCCGTTATCATGGAGCCGTTGCTGGGCGGACGCCTATCCCGCCTGAACGACCACTTGATGGCACGTCTGAAACAACGCCGTCCGCAGGAGAGCGTAGCTTCCTGGGCCTTCCGATTCGCAGGTACTTTCCCCGATGTGCTGACCGTACTAAGCGGAATGACGTACATGGAGCATCTGCAAGACAACCTGCGTACCTTCTCCCCGCTTGTTCCATGTACGGAAGAGGAGTTTACCTTACTGGAAGATACCGCCCAGCGAATGCTGCAATACCCCACCGTGCCGTGCAACGACTGCAAATACTGTATGCCGTGCCCCTATGGACTGGATATTCCAGCCATCTTGCTGCACTACAACCGCTGCATCAACGAGGGCAACGTGCCGCAGAACAGCCAAGACGAGAATTACCGCGAGGCACGCCGCGCCTTCCTGATAGGCTATGACCGCAGTGTTCCCCGTCTCCGCCAAGCCAACCGCTGCACCGGTTGCGGTCAATGCAACCCGCACTGTCCGCAAGGCATCGACATCCCGGCGAAACTGCAGGAGATAGACCGATTTGTGGAAGCGCTGAAGCAGGAAACCCTTTAACGGACTTATCTTCAACCCTGGTTGTCCATTTTAAGGATTACCAATCATATACAGATTCTTCTTTTTGTATAACTTTGCAAAAAGAACCATAGATAAACGATGAATAAAAAGATTTTAACCGCAATTTTAATAAGTATCGCCCTTCCGGGTAGTATGCTGTCCGCACCTGCCGACAGCCTCCGGCTGAAAAGCTACAAGCTTGATGAAGTCGTAGTGACCGGGACAAGAGATGAAACAGACATCCGCCACCTGCCAATGACCATCTCCGTAGTGGGCCGCCAGCAACTGGAACAGACCTACCAGCCCTCCATCCTGCCTGCACTGACCGAGCAGGTGCCCGGACTTTTCACCACAAGCCGCGGCATCATGGGCTACGGCGTATCCACGGGAGCCGCAGGAGGCATGAGCCTGCGCGGCATAGGCGCCGGGGTGAATGCCGCCGGAGGACCTACGACCAGCCTGCTGGTGCTGATAGACGGACACCCGCAATACATGGGCTTGATGGGGCATCCCATCGCCGACGCCTACCAGAGCATGATGGCCGAACGGGTGGAAGTGCTGCGCGGTCCCGCCTCCGTCCTCTACGGGTCCAATGCAATGGGCGGGGTTATCAACATCGTCACCCGCAAGATGCAGGAGGACGGGGTGAAAACCAATGCGCAGATAGGATACGGTTCCTACAATACCCTGCAGACGGAAGTCTCCAACCGCGTGAGGAAAGGGCGTTTCAGCAGCGTGGTGACCGGCTCGTACAACCGTACCGACGGACACCGTGACGACATGGAGTTTGAGCAGTATGGCGGCTATGCCAAACTGGGATACGACTTCAGCGACACCTGGAAGCTGTGGGGCGACGTGAACATCACCCGCTTCAACGCCTCCAATCCCGGCGAAGCCGACAATCCGTATATAGACAACGACTCGCGCATCACACGCGGCATGACCTCCTTCGCACTGGAAAATCGTTACGACTGTACTTCCGGCGCCGTGAGCTTCTTCTATAACTGGGGCCGGCACAGAATTAATGACGGCTACCATCCCGGAGGAGAGCCCCAGAAGTCGCACTTCAACTCCAAGGACCGGATGCTGGGCATATCGTGGTATCAAAGCGCCACGCTCTTCACCGGCAACCGCCTGACCGTAGGTTTCGATTACCAGCACTTCGGCGGAGAGTCCTGGAACAAGGTTGTCGCCATCGACGAGGCAAAACCCGGACAGCAGATTGGTGACCGCATCCCCGGCGTGGACAAGCAGATGGATGAATTTGCAGGCTATGTGGATTTCAGGCAGGACATCAACAGTTGGCTTTCACTGGACGCCGGTGTCCGCATAGACCACCATTCGCACGTAGGCACGGAATGGATTCCCCAAGGGGGACTGGCTTTCCATCTGCCGCGGCAGGCAGAACTGAAAGCAATGGTGAGCAAAGGATTCCGTAACCCCACCATCCGGGAGATGTACATGTTCCCTCCACAGAACCCCGATTTGAAAGCGGAGAGCCTGATGAACTATGAACTCTCCTTTACGGGGCAGCTTTTGGGAGGGCCCATGTCCTATGGGGTGAACCTCTACTACATCAACGGGGACAACATCATCATGACGGACCCTGCCCTGCGCAAGAACGTCAACTCCGGCGAGATAGAGAACTGGGGTGTGGAAACCAACCTCGGATACCGCATCAACCGCCACTGGCAGATGAATGCCAATTATAGCTGGCTGCACATGGAGAATCCGGTACTGGCGGCTCCCGAGCACAAACTCTATGCCGGTGCGGACTTTACGCAAGGACGTTGGAGTCTGTCTACCGGTATACAATACGTGAAGGGGCTTCATACCTCAGTCACCCCGGGCAAGGAGAAGCAGGAAAGCTTCGTACTCTGGAACCTGCGTGCCAACTACCGTCTGTGCAGTTTTGCCGACGTCTTTGTCAAGGGCGAAAACCTGCTGGCGCAACGCTATGAAATCAATGCAGGCTTCCCCATGCCGAAAGCCACGGTGATGGGAGGCGTAAATATCAACTTTTAATACTGTTGCGAAGGAGTATATTCTACTCGATAGATATGGTCGAAGAATGGTGCCCACTCATTGTCCGTGATGCCAATCTGCAGACCGTAGAAGTGTGTACCGGCTTCCCGACAACGGCGAATCTCCTCCATAAAGACAGGTGAAGAATGAGGAATCTTGAAGTCGCTGACCCAAAGCACATCGGCATTCATATACTCCTTGCCTTCTTTGAGCAGGCGGAACGTGGCTTCCAGCATACGGGTGGCATCTGTATCCCCGCAAGCTGTCTTTGAGAAGAATTCGAGCAGCCTTACCCGCTCTTTCCTTACGTCAATCGGATGGATGGAGACGGAAAAGGCTATCAGAAAGCAGTTCCGCCGTTGACGGTCGGCTATCTCCAGGAGCTTTATCAGCAGGGAGTGGGCAATCTTCTCCGGCTTGCCAGCCATGCTTCCCGAGGTGTCCAGACAGACAATCATCGGACCTTTGGGACGGGCGGGCTTGGTTTCGATGCGCCGGGCAGGCTGCATGATTTCCGATTTATAACGGAAGGTCTGGAGCTTGCGAGTAAGGTATTTGTAGACGAACAAATCTTCCAGTTCACTGTCAGCGGAATGGGCAAGCTCAATGGGAAGCAGGGCATTGAGGTCGTTGCCGGTACTGATACCCAGGATGTCACATTTGGAGGAGTGCTCCATTTTGTAGACGTTTCCCTCGGCAACGCGGATTTGCTCACGTCCTTCGTCGTCTGCCATACGCCCCATCTTGCGGGCCACTTTCACTATCTCGGGGCAAGAGCGCTGGATGCGCACGATTTTCCGTATACGCTCAAAGTCGACAGTATTCCACAAGCCGCTCATCATGCCCCAGGTCTGGAAGAATTCGTCCTTATCCACCCGGTTCTGGCGGATGTACTCGGGGATGTCTTTCAGATTGGAACGGAGCCTGAGCTCGAGGGCATCTTTGCGGAAAGCAATCTCTTTCTCCTTTTCTTCGTGCATCTTCAGTTGGAAGGCGTCTTCCCAGTCGTCCACCATTTTCTCCCAGACTTCATCGTCCGCATATCCTCCTTCTGTGCCGAAGTGGCTGCGGTAGAAACGGGAGTCGAAGCCGTACTCCCGGTATTTGTCGGAAATCTGCTGGAGCAAGGCTTGCCAGCCGTCTTTCCGCTTTGCCATGGACCATTCCAGCACGAGCTTCATCCCGGTCCGTTCCGACTGGCTTTTCCGGAGGTTGTACCGCTCCTTCTCCAAGTTCAATTGGATGAACTGAATCATGGTGTCGTAAAAGATACGTGCACAGACCTCATCGCCCAGCACCTGCACCTTGACCATGGAGTCGTTCATCACAGAGAGTAGATAGGCATACAAGGGCTCGGTATCCGTCTCTGCGCACTCTCCGGTGGCAACGAAACGGTCCAGTGCCTGCACATAGAAGGCGGTGTCATATCGGGTGACGGTAGTGTTCATCTTCTTCTTGGTTACTGGAGGATTATTCGTCTCCATATCTCAGTTTGCGCATGTCCACACGCGCCCAGGCTATTTCCTTGCGGACGATGGAGACGTATTGAGCTACGCTCTTTTTGTCTTCTTCGGAGACGAAAAGGTTGTCGGACAAATCTCTTACCAGGCGGTCTATGCTGGTGGCGGCGGTGTCCAGTTCCGTCTCGTAGTCACGGTCGGTGACGGAGAGGTTTCCCAGCCAGAGTTGTTGCTCCTCACCTCGTTGCAGACGCCGCATGGGGAAGCGCACACCGTTGATGTAGAGATGCTTGTCGTCGCGGTAGAGGGTGACGCGTTCGGTGCCTTCCTCTTTCACGGCGCCGGTGTCGGCAAAGGCGCGGATGATGGTACGCTTGGGATTGATGGGGTCGGCATACATTACGCCCAAGGTGGGGGCATCTTTGGCGCTGTACTCCTTCAGATTTTTGTAGTCCACGATAAAGATGTAGGTGTTGCCCGTACCATGTTTCTCCACCTGGTAGTAGAAGTGTTCCGTTATCAGCAGGTCATCGTCCCTACGGTCGCCGGCAAGGCGGGCTTTGTCGAGGGCTTCGCGCACACGGCTGACTTTCAAATCGGATTTCAGCGAGGAGGCGATACCGGCAATCTGTTTTGTGTGGGACACGAATAAGGCACGGATAACGATGTCACGGATGGCAACGCTCTCATCAGGCTCACTCCATAGGCAGTGGTAGACGGGAAGCAGGTCGGTCATGGAGACTTCCGTGCGGCCGTGGACGAAGGCGGAGGTCTTGAGCAGCTTCACGATGTTCTTCCAGCGGCGGTCGCTGACGTAGACATTGCGGCGCAGGTCGGAGTTTTGCATCTCTACGCTTGTCAGTCCGTGGCGAATGGCTGTGATGCAGGAAAGAACATCGAGAGGCAAGGTTACGCGGCGTATCTCAGCTTGCCATTCGGCATACTCGCGGTCGGAGATTTGCCATTCGCAGGCAGTCGTTTCCGGATGGTCGGCAGAATCGTCCAGCAGCATTTTGTAGAAAGACTCTTCCTGCTTGACGCAGGTGCAGAGAATGCGGATAAGGAAGCGGTCCCATAGGGCTTCCAGTCCCTCGCCTTGAGCGGGCAGTTCGTTACTGGCAGCTACGAGCAGTTTGAGGGGGAGATGCAGTTCCTTGTCGCCGTTGCGGAAAAGTTTCTCGTTGATGACGGTCAGCAGAGTGTTCTGTATGGCAGGGCCTGCTTTCCATATTTCGTCCAGAAACACGACATCGGCTGTGGGCAGATAGCCGTCGATGGCACGTTCATACTTGTCGGATTCTTTCAGTCGGCTAATGCTGACAGGACCGAAAATCTCGTCGGGCGTAGAGAAGCGGGACATCAGGTATTCAAAGGCACGGGCATCTGTAAAAGCCGACTTTAGCCGCCTGGCTACCATTGACTTGGCTACTCCCGGAGGTCCCAGGAGCAGAATGCTCTCGCCTGCCAGAGCTGCCAGCAGGGAGAGGTTTATTTCAGTTTCTTTTTCGTATACTCCCCGGTTCATTTCGGAAAGGAGGAGACGAATGCGTTGGGTTATTTCCACAATATGATTTATTTATAGTCAGTACTCATGTATAAAGAAAAGTGTGTAAAGATACAAAATAGTAGGGAAATCAGAGAGAGTCTTATTAAGATTCACTATCTTTGGAAAACAAATACACACAGACACGCACACACGTTGTGATTTGCTTTCATTTCCTATATCTATTACCATTTCTACCTGGAGACAAATTGTCCCCAGGTAAGTGACCAGTCCTTCATCGGGTCAGTCCCTATTATTGGGGATTTAACAATCCCCCCTCTTTTGCCGAAAACTAAAACTTTCCTCCCCAAACACTACCCTTCGTATCACAATATTTTATACCTTTGTTCACTAAGAAATAATCGTCCCATACCCATTTCTGTTTCGTTCGACAGCTGTCGGACGATAATTAAACAACTGTTGGACGATAATGCAACAGTTGTCGGACGATTAGTTTTTAGGAAGAAGAAAATTAATCCGCTTAGCGACAAAAATAATTCCCCGAAGCGACGAGAACTGTTTATCGCTATAAACAAAAATAAATATCTTATGAGCGCGTATTACGACCTTTACGAAACGCCTTCGCCCGACGGGAAAGAAGACAAGAAATCACTCCATGCACGTATCTGCCCGAAAAGGACTTATACCCAAAAGGAGTTTGTGGAACATATTGCAACTTTCCAACATCTGCCCAAGAATGTGATAGGGGCAGCATTGGATGCCTGCATTGACGAGTTGTGCGACCTCCTTGCCAACGGAAACATCGTGGAGCTGGGAGAACTCGGATTCTTCAGCACTTCACTGAAATGTTTGCGCGAGACCGACGACGAGAAAAAGAAAATCCGCTCCGAATCCGTCCAATTCCAAAACGTACACCTGCGCATCAGCAGCACGTTCCGCAACAACATCAAGAAGAAAATGACGTTGGAACGTGTACACTCCACTACCAAGAAATCGAAAAAAGTAGTAGAGACCACCGAAGAAACAAGAAAAGCCGAACTGGAACTGTTCCTCAAGCAGAATGTATGTATCAACAAGAACGAATACATCCAGCTAAGCGGACTAACCAGACATGCCGCCATAGACGAACTGAACAACTTCATCCGGCAAGGGTTCCTGCGCCGCCGCGGAATGGGAAGGTCAACGGTCTATGTGCGACAAGAAAAAGACACAGCAAACGAAATTTAGGGGGGCAAGCACAGAGACATAGAAATTAATTTGAAAAGAATCTCTGTGCCTTTGTATTTTCGTGTTCATCCCCCCCAAAATAATAAAACAACAAACAATGGAAAAATCAACAGAACCCCAACCCTGCACGCAGTGGTTCGTCTTCTTCAAAGACCAACTGCTGCTGAAAAAAGGATATACAGACAAAGGAGAAATAAAATACAGCGTACCCGTCAGTATAGAGCCTCCTCTGACACCGGAAGCCGGAAGTAATATACACGAAGTGTTCCCCCCCAACGGCAAGCAAGTACGTGCATTCGCCTTGGAACAGCCCGTGGCCGAAACCGACGAATGGGTCATGATAGGCCTGCGCGCATCGTACGACTACATCTCGCCGGACGAGTACCGTTCTGCAGGAAAGGCCTTCCAGATACTCTATTGGGACGAGCACAGCCACTTCTGCCCCGTGTGTGGTACCGCCATGGAGCACCAGACCCCCATCATGAAGAAGTGTCCCAACTGCGGCAATGAGATGTACCCTCCCGTTTCCACCGCCATCATCGTACTGATACGCAAAGGAGACGAAATCCTGCTGGTGCATGCCCGGAACTTCCGAGGAACCTTCTACGGACTGGTGGCAGGCTTCCTCGAAGCCGGCGAGACACTGGAAGAATGTGTGGAACGGGAAGTTTTTGAGGAAACGGGGCTGAAGGTAAAGAACATCACCTACTTCAGCAACCAGCCCTGGCCCTACCCCAGCGGATTGATGGTGGGTTTCATTGCCGACTACGAAAGCGGGGAGATAAAACTGCAGGAAGATGAGCTGACCGCTGCCGCCTTCTATTCCAAAGACAACCTGCCCGAAATTCCACGAAAACTGAGTATCGCAAGAAGGCTGATAGACTGGTGGATGGAGAACAATTAAAAATTAAAGAATTAAAAAGAGGGGGGGAAGAAATTTTAAAAAGCAGATTGCGGAAAACACACACTCACAAACGAACAACTACGAATGAAACGACTCTCATTCACATCAACCAATCGGTGTGTAACCGCAATCTGCCTATACTTAACTTCCCTGCAAACGTTTTGTTCATCAACCATCGGGTTTAAGTCTTTATTTAAGTTTTCTTTCAACACAGAAGCAAAAGGAAGAGGCGCAGCCCTCACGGGTTACGCCTCTCCGAACACTATATACACATTTTTTCCTCTTTCCTATCAAATGCCGAGTGACTTGCGCACTGCCTCCACTTTCTTCTCAGCTTCGGCATCGGCGCTGGTATAGCATTTCGGACAACCCATCTCGCCCTTCACCTCGATATAGAACTTAATCTTCGGTTCCGTACCGGAAGGACGGACAGAAATCTTCGTGCCGTCTACAGTGAAATATTGAAGTACATTGGAAGTCTCGGGCATATCCAGCTTGCTTACGTTGCCCTGGACATCAGTAAGTTCCAGCGTCTTGTAATCCTTAATCAGACTGACAGCCGAACCGCCGATTTCCTTCGGAGGATTGGCACGGAAGTTATCCATCATCGCCTTGATTTCCTCGGCACCGCTCTTACCCGGTTTCACCACATTCACGGTGGTTTCCTTTGAGAATCCATATTCTACATAGATTTCCATCAATACGTCATAGAGCGTCTTACCCTGGTCTTTGGCCCAAGCACAGATTTCGGCCAGCAAGGAGCAGGCAGAAACCGCATCTTTATCACGGACAAAGTCTTCGGCCAGGAAGCCATAGCTTTCTTCACCACCACCGATATACTGCTGCTTGCCTTCGCTCAGACGGATTTCGCGAGCAATCCACTTGAAGCCGGTGTAGCAGTCGCGCATTTCAATCTTGTTCTTGTCTGCCACAGCCTTGATGAGTTCAGTGGTCACGATGGTCTTCACGATGAAGTCGTTTGGCTGCATCTTGCCCATTGCAATACGGTTCTTGATGATGTAGTACAAGAAAATGAGACAAGTCTGGTTACCATTAATAAGCACCCACTCGCCCTTATCGTCCTTGCAGGCCATACCGACACGGTCGGCATCCGGGTCACTTGCCATCACGATGTCAGCGTCAATCTTCTTAGCCAGCGCAATGGCCATGGAAAGGGCTTCGGCATTTTCGGGATTCGGAGAAACCACTGTCGGGAAATTGCCGTCCTTCACCATCTGTTCGGGCACGCAGTTGATATTCTCAAATCCCCACTCCTTCAATGAGTCCGGAATAAGCACGCGGCCTGCGCCATGAAGCGGAGTATACACAATGCTGAGGTCTTTCTGGCGACGGATGACTTCGGGGTCGATGGAGATGGAGTGAACCATGTCCAGATAAACCTTATCCACTTCCTTGCCGATAATCTGAATCAAGTCCTTGTTGCCGTTGAACTTGATGTCGGCCACCGTCACCTTATTTACCTCGTCTATGATGGCTGTATCGTGCGGAGCGAGCACCTGCGCACCGTCATCCCAATAAGCCTTGTAGCCGTTGTATTCTCTGGGGTTGTGGCTGGCTGTAATGTTGATACCGCTCTGGCAGCCGAAGTGGCGAATGGCAAATGAAACTTCGGGCGTAGGACGAAGGTCATCAAAAAGATATACCTTTATGCCGTTTGCAGAGAAGATGTCGGCAGAAATCTTTGCGAACTTGTCGCTATTGTTGCGGCAGTCGTGCCCCACAACAACGGAAATATCCTTCTTTCCGGCAAAACATTTGTTCAGATAGTTGGACAAGCCCTGTGTTGCGGCACCTACGGTGTAGATGTTCATGCGGTTTGTACCGGCACCCATGATGCCACGCAGACCACCCGTTCCAAACTCCAGGTCTTTGTAAAAACTGTCTATCAATTCGGTTTTATCTGGGTTTTCCAACATGCGTTTCACTTCTGCCTGAGTTTCGGCATCATATGCCGGGGTAAGCCATTTTTCGGCTTTCTCAGTCACCTGCTTAATCAGTTCCTGATTTTCCATAAGACTGTTATTATTTTAAGAGTTAATATAAACTTTTTTGTAAGACACAAATGTAGAAGAATAAGTTCAAATATCCTAATTTTATTCAGGCATTTTATATCTGTCTCCCGTCTGCTTAACATACTCTTCAAGGAACTCCTTCGGGTATCCCGGGCGGATTACGCCTGCCGGCTGGCCAATGGAATTACGTTCGAACTGACCGTTTTTCATACGCTTGACAACGCCGTCATTGTACTTTACGACAAGAAACTCGCCAAGACGTTTCCAGGTATCGAAAGTGCTTTGGGCGGTCATGTTCGTATAGTTGGTTAGGAATGCCTTCGCTTTAGCAGGGTCTTTTTCCAAAAGTTTGGCAGCAGCAGCCTCAACGCCCTCCTGCGCTTCATTGAAAGTTGTCTCCAACTCTGTCTGAGTGGCACGCACGTCGTCTATCATCAAGTCATAGCGGGGATATACCATATTGGCCACCCAATTGAAAATCCAGAAAGCGGAGTTCCAGGAGAAAGTGATGTAATCGGCGCCATCCACGCGGGTATAGCATACGGGAACCTTGTCCGTACAGCAATATACGGGCGTAAATACCGTCATGTTGGCATCATCCGTGCCAAACCACAGTACTCCACCGATAGGGTCGGACAACTCGGAACGCATCTGTGCCACGAATACGAAACCACTCTGCTGGGTGGAGATGGGACGCTCATTGAAATATTCCCGGTCGCCCACTTTGAAAGAGAGTGGAGAAAGGCGGTACGGGGTATGATACGGGCCTGCGCCGAAATCTTTGCTGATGTCGAGAGGAGTACCTTCATAATGGTCGCGCATGGCGTTCTTCACATCCTGCACGGAAACCTTGCGGTTGGGCTTCACAAACAGAGGCATCGGAGTGTTCGTCTCACCTAATATATAAGGTAAGAACTCGTTGCCGCGGTCGGTAAACATATTGAAATAGCTCCATACGCGTGCCTCGCAATAGCGACGGGCACCGAAATCGAGCGGAGCATAGGCATTGGCAAAGCTGAAATCCTTGTTCACACCGTCAAAATAGCCCTTCTCGCGTGCAAAGGAGATGACATCGGGGGAGTACATACAGTTCTCCTTGTCGTTCATGTTGAACTGATGAATGCGGCTCTGGTTGGCATGAGCGGAGATACAATCATCGGGCACGCGGACAGCCACCCATACGGCACCGCGCACACCGGGTCCCTTGCCAATCATCTCCATAATCCATATCTCGTTGGGGTCGGCAATGGTAAAGGACTCGCCACCGCTGTAATAGCCGTATTCCTGCACCAATTCCGTCATCACCTTGATAGCCTCGCGAGCAGTACGTGAACGTTGCAGTCCGAGATAAATCAAGCTACCGTAGTCGATAATACCGGTAGTGTCTACCAGTTCGGGGCGTCCGCCGAATGTCGTTTCACCGATAGTGAGCTGGAATTCGTTCATATTGCCGATGACATTGTACGTCTGACGGGCCTGCGCTATCTGCCCGAGGTATTTGCCGGTATCCCACTCGTGTATGTCAATCAGCGTGCCTTTCTTATGCATGCCGGCAGGATAATGATATAGCTCGCCGAACAAGCCATAGGAATCGGCAGAATAAGAAACGATGGTAGAACCGTCCGCGGAGGCGTTCTTGCCCACGATAAGATTGGTGCAGGCCAGTGCATTCGCCACGGCTGCCACAACAAACAAGACGGAAAGAGTCAGTCTTTTACTTTTCATACTTCTAATAAATTAAGGCCTCACCCCCGTCCCCTCTCCGAAAGAGAGGGGAGAAGAAAATGATAGCTTGTTACACATATTTTTATTACACTTATTTATTACACTATATATAGCAAAAGTAACTTCCGACCTCCCCTCCCTACGGGGGAGGGGTCGGGGGAGAGGCTTTACCATACAAATTCAAACTGTTCGGTGGTACAGTTGCCACAGCCATCCGTCACCGTCATCTCCACCACATGCTTGCCGCCTTTCTCCACATGTTTCGGGTCGAGCTCGCACACCAGGTTACCACTGATGGAGTTGGGCTTTCCAAACAAGGCATATTTTCCGTCAATCGTACCCCGATAGGTGTTGATGCCGGTTTCCTTGTCCTTGGCCTTGAAGATGATTTTTCCCGTACGTCCCCACTGAGCTTGGTTCACGGGAGTTATCACCGGCGGAACCGTATCCACTGCCACGGTATAAGTCCCCAAATCCCGTATACGCACTTTCATGACACCATCCTCATACTTACCGCCGATGCGGTATTTTCCACCGCGCGCCGTTACGCCCGCCACATAATATTTGGTCATATCCTCTACCGGACGCCGGCGCAAGCCGATACGCAAATCGCAGGCATCGTGCATCGGAATGCGGGTATCGTTCAACTGATAGGTGAAAGCTATATCACCGCTATCAGCCCGCACGGAATAGTTCAACAGGACGTTATCGTAGAGCATTCCTTTCGGAATGACCAATTCTAACCCCGGTTCCTGCAGATAGTTCACCTTGTCCCACTTGAGGGCGTATTTCTCACGATGTTCCACCGGAGCAATTGTCGTCTTCTGCCCCTGCACCGTGAAGCAGACCTTGGAGGTATTTCCCAGCGCATCGCTCAGCGTATAGACAAACCGGTAAGGGCGTTCTTCGTTGATGTCCACCAGTCCACGGTTACCGTTGGATGCATGCAGCATGCGTAAGTGGTTTCCCGGCTCGATGAAAGACTTCATATACTGGCCGTGTGTCCACGAATTGATATAGCGGTTTTCTTCGTACGCAAAGCGGTCTACCGTACTGCGGAAGACTTCCTCGCCGTCCACTTCGAGAATCACCGTCTTCACGCCATATTTATTCTGCACTCCGTCCATATAATCATAAGCACGGATGCCTGCACCAATCAATCCCCAGGCGGTAATGGGTTTCGTAGGATGTGCCGGAAAAGCCCGTCGCGTCTGCTTACCTTCCACCACTCCTTTGCCCGGCTGAGGAAACAACATGATACCTTCGGCACGCGGGGCAGTCTTGTCCTTCACTTTGTCCATGAAGAAAGGCAGTGGGTCTATATATTCGTCCGTAGCCGTCTCTATCATATCCAGATGCAGGTGCGGACCGAAAGAGTATCCGGTGTTTCCGCTTAAAGCTATTATCTGACCGGCTTTCACGGGATATTCGCCCAAGATATGCACCCCGAGATTATTACTGCCTCTATCTCTATCGTCTCCCTCATCTGACACGGGAGCAGGCTCGGGAATTATCTCTACTTCCCAGCTTTCCTTTTCGTACTGAAGAGCCTTCACTCGCTTTGCCACTTCACCCACAAAGACGCTAAGATGACGGTAGATGGCGGTATAGCCGTTATCATACACCACATCGAGCACATAGCCCGAGCCGTGGGTGACACGGATACGCGAAATATATCCGTCCGCCAGCGCACGTACCGGTTTGCCTATGGCGCCACCGGTCTTGAAATCCAGTCCGCCATGAAAATGGTTGGCACGTATCTCGCCAAAGTTACCGGAGAAAATGATGGGAAAATCAAAAGGCGGAGTGAAGGAAGCCTCTTGTGCCCGAGCCCCGACAGATATAAAGAAAAAAGACAAAATGACAGATTTTATGTATATATTCATTGCAGTAACTTCTTATGATAAACGCAGGCAAAGATAAAAATAATCCCTATCTTTGCCATACAAAAGAGAAAATAAACAATGGAGAAAATACATTACTTCCGTCCCCTCTATCTTGCTCTGGCACTCACCATAAGCCTATTTTCCACCGCAAGCACCCCTAACCGATACAAAACCTCCGCTTCCCTGCCCGACAGCCTGCTGACCGAACAGCATATCCGCAGCATCTATTACACCCTGCCCGACAGCGCTCTGTCACTGCTGGACGAAGCCGAAGCCCGCCGTCTTCCCCACCTGCCGCAATTCCGCATCGACATGCTACGCGGCACAGTCTACGAACGTCAAGGTATGTACCACCTCAAGGAGCGGTACATCCGCCGCGCCCTGCAAAGCGACTCCGTGCAGCACACTCCTCTCCGGAAACTGCAAGTCCTCACGCAGCTCGCCACCGCCCTCGACCGCCTGAACAAATACGAAGAAGGCATCCGCATCTGTACCGAAGCCATCGAGCTGGCACAGGAGCAAGGACAGAAGGCCAAAGAAAGCGAACTGCTGTTCACTTTGGGCCGCATGTATCAAGGCATGAAGCTCGACGACAAAGCGTTCCGGTACATGTACCGTTCCATCGAACTGCTGCAAGGCACGGACAATGTGCGCGAACTGGCCCAACTATCCACCTCCTACGGCGACTTGTCCGCCTATCTGGCCGAAAACGAGCGTTTGGACGAAGCCATTGCCCTCTGCGAGAAGCGTCTCGACGTTATCAGCCGCATGAGCCTGCTGCCCGGACCGCCGCCCGGATACATAGACCAGCAATACGGTTACCTCTACTCCAAACTTGCCTGGTACTACCTGCAAAACGGACAAAGCGAAAAAGCCGCCGAAACCGCCCGGAAATACCAAAGCACCGGCTTTGCACAATCGCAGGCAGGACAAACAGAAATCGTCCCCTACCTGCTGGGTACGCGTCAGTACCATAAAGTGCTGCAACTTCTTGACGCCTCTTCCGCCCTGGCCGAACCGGCCGATACCTTCAACTACGGCCACCTGATTCTGCTGGACCGCTATGCCCGCACCTACCGCGGACTGAAACGTCCGGAACTGGCCGACAGCTACCAACAGCGCATCACCATGCTGACCGACAGCATCTATGCCCGCGAAAAGGCCGGCCAGGCACACGAATTCGCCATCATCTACCAAACCCAGGAAAAGGATGCGCAGATACGCGAAGCCCAACACAAGCTGGCACGGCAACGCGTACTGTTCATCACCACCAGCTTCATCGCCATCCTGCTCGCCATCCTGCTATGGGAAAAGCACCTCCACCTGCGCCGCACCCGCGAACGCAACCAGATAGCCGCCCGCCAGATAGAAGAGCTTCTGGCACAGAAAGAAGAACTGCGCAAGGCATACCGCCGGCAGCCGCTTCACCCGGAAGATGCCCCTAACGAAGAGCCGCCTGCCGCTCAAGCCAACACTTCCCCCTCCGCTGCCGACGATGAAGACAACCGCCGCCGGTTCATGCAGATGGAAGATGCCCTGCTCACCGACCTGCCCTTCCTAAACCCCGACTTCAACCGCGAAGACCTGATGAAGATAACGGCCTTGAGCAAGAACCGCCTCAACCCGTTCTTGCGCGAATATGCCGGTGCCGACGGCTTCAGCGACTACATCAACCGCCTGCGCGTGGAGCACTCCATATCGATGCTGAAAGACAACAGAATGTATTCCATAGATGCCATAGCCACCGCTTCGGGCTTCAAGAGCCGCAACACCTACTATGTGGCGTTCAACAAACTGCTTGGCATGACACCCGTGCAGTACCGGGAGACTTTGCCGGACAAGTCCGCAGAACCATGCACAGAGCCTATAGTTTAACAGATTGCAGGCCGTCAGTTACAAGAACTATTCGTATATTTGTGCGTTGCAAGTAATATATAAGAAAGTTACAGGTAATATATAAGAAAAGTGATATATAAGAAAGGAGAACCGGAAATATGGAACCCATACAGAGCAACAAAATCTACCCCATCGGCATACAGAACTTCGAGAAGATGCGCAAAGGCGGCTATTTCTACGTCGACAAGACCGCCCTTGTCTACCGGCTGGTAAAGACGGGCAGCTACTACTTCCTAAGCCGCCCCCGGCGCTTCGGCAAGAGCCTGCTCATCTCCACCCTCGAAGCCTACTTCCAGGGAAAGAAGGAACTCTTTGAAGGGCTGGCGATGGAGAAGCTGGAGAAAGACTGGATAAAACGCCCCGTGCTGCACATCGACCTGAATATAGGGAAGTATGACACCCCGGACAGCTTGGACAAACAGCTGGAAAAAGCTGTGACAGAATGGGAACAGCTTTATGGCACGGGAATGGCGGAAAGCACGCTTGCCCTTCGCTTCGCCGGAGTGGTCAGGCGTGCCTGCGAGCAGACGGGGCAACGTGTGGCCATCCTCATCGACGAATACGACAAGCCCATGCTGCAAGCCATCGGCAACAAAGCGCTGCAGAACGAGTTCCGCAACACCTTGAAACCCTTCTACGGCGTACTGAAAACCATGGACGGATGCATCCAGTTTGCCCTGCTGACGGGGGGCACCAAGTTCGGCAAGGTCAGCGTGTTCAGCGACCTCAACAACCTGAACGACATCTCCATGGACCGGCGATACCTTGCCCTTTGCGGTGTCACCGACGAAGAGCTGCGCCAAGAATTCGCCCCAAGCATCCGGCTGCTGGCGCAGGCGCAAAACATGACCTACGAGGAAACCTGCCAACGCTTGCAGAAAGATTACGACGGTTACCACTTCACACACAACTCCATCGGAATCTACAACCCTTTCAGCCTGCTCAACACCTTCGACAAGCAGGAGTTCGGCAGCTATTGGTTCGAGACGGGCACCCCCACCTATCTGGTGGAACTGCTGAAACGCAACCACTACAACCTGGAGGAGATGGCCCATGCAGAAACCTACGCCGACGTGCTGAACAGCATCTATGGCGACGAAGACCCACTGCCCGTCATCTTCCAAAGCGGATACCTCACGATTAAGGAGTACGACCCAAGGTTCGGACTCTACCGCCTCGGCTTCCCCAACCGGGAAGTGGAAGAAGGGTTCGTCAAGTTCCTGATGCCGTTCTACACCCGCTTCAACAAGATAGAGGCACCGTTCGAGATACAGAAGTTTGTACGTGAGATAGAATCCGGACAGCCCGATGCCTTCTTCCGCCGCCTGCAAAGTTTCTTTGCCGACACCCCCTACGAACTTGTCGGCGACCGCGAACTGCACTACCAGAACGTGCTTTTCATTGTCTTCAAGCTGGTGGGATTCTATACCCAAGTGGAATATCACACCTCCGAGGGACGTGTGGACCTCGTGCTGAAGACAGACCGCTACATCTACATCATGGAGTTCAAGTTCGAAGGCACTGCCGAAGAAGCGCTGCGGCAGATTGACGAAAAGCACTACGCGCAACCCTTCGAAGCCGACGGTCGCCCACTGTTCAGGATAGGCGTGAACTTCAGCGCCCGGACGCGCAACATAGAAAGGTGGCTGATAAAAGCATGACTTCCTCCCCATAAGGACGGATTTTCATCCTCCGCACTTCCCTTCGCACCCCCTCCGGAAGCACTTCTGAGAGGGGGTGCGACAATTCAGGACAACAAGGCGACAATGCAGGACAAGCACCGAGGGGTAAAATTAGGCAGTTTATACCATTATTAACAACTTTGCAGACACATTTGCAAAGGAACATTAATAAAACCTATAACAACCCAAATGGAGAACTGCATCATGAAACGACTGACCTCACAGGGATGGGAAACGCTGCGCACACTGACCGCCATCACGGCAGCCATAGGTGCCATGATATGCCTGCTGATACTGGCAGGATGCACCAACGAACTGACCGGGCAGGACGAAAACCGGGGAAACGGACAAGCGCTGACGCTGGGAACAGTAAGCATAGAAGGAGGAAACACCCGTGCCGCCAATGCCGTGCCCGGCGTGGCATCCGGCCATAGCTTCAGAGACGACGAAAAGCTGCACGTAGCCCTCACCGCCGGAAGCGCCCAATCTGCCGGCACCTACCTATACGACGGCAACAACAGCAGCTGGAGTTCCACCAAGACCGAGCGCGCCTACTGGCAAGGGAGCGGCAACCACACCCTCACCGCCTGGTGGGGACCCGCTTATTCTTCCTCCTCCCCTGCCGTTTACGACATGCCCTCCGACTACGAAACCAACACCGCCGCAGGGAGCACCCTGAATGCCTGGGACGGCAAGCAATATACCGCTGCCGCCGATAAATGGCACATCACCGACCTGCTGCACTACAGCGGTACACATTCCGCCACATCCTCTTCCATCAATCTGCTGCTGAAGCACAGCATGGCGCAGCTATGCGTCAACCTGCTGCCGGGCGACGGCATCACCGCCGAACAGCTGCAGAAGGCCACCGTACACCTCAAGCAAGCGAAAGCCTACTTCACCATGAATACCGACGGAGAGCCCGTCATCCATAATCACGACGGCGAAGCCTCCACCCCTACCGATGTCCGCCTGCTGAAGAACGGCAATACCTCGTCGGCATACTACGCCCTGATGCTGCCGGGGCAGACCTTTGCCGCAGACCGACTGATGATAAGCATCCACATCGGAAACGACATCTATAAGTACCTCCCCACCAACGACATCACCACCCAAGCCAATACCTGCCACGAGCTGAAACTGAAAGTAAACAAAGCAGGGGTGAGCGCATTGAGCGTAACGTCCACCGGATGGCAAAGCCCGACACTGGTGGAGGCGACGGAAGCAGAAAGCTTCGTAACAGTGGAGAACGAAACAGCGGGAAGCCTGCTGGCAGATGGGTCTGCACTGAAGACTGCACTGGCAAGCGCCGGCCAAGACAGCCCCATCAAGGTAATGATTACGGGGGAGATTAGCGACCAGGACTTGGCGAATTTGAAAGAGCAGATGATCGGTGGTAGTAATGGTAATAAATACTTCAAGGTCAGCCACCTCTACATCACCGCAAGCGGGGCGACAACCATACCGGAGGGATTTTGCAAAACGGGGGATAACACAAATACCGCACTTCAAGAGGTGATACTCCCCGAAGGGATAACAAGTATAGGAGAGCGCGCATTCCAAAGCTGCACGACACTAAAGAGCATTCAACTGCCAAAGAAAGTGACAAAGATAGGAAAGTACGCATTCATTAATTGCCGCCAGCTAACAAACATCCAACTGCCGGACGGAGTGACAGAAATAGGAGAATACGCATTCGTCGACTGTAGCAGCCTGACAGAAATCAGCATCCCCACGGGAGTAACGAAGATAGGAGAGAGGACATTCCAAAGCTGCGCGAATCTGACGAGCATCCAACTGCCGGAGACAGTGACAGAGATAGGCCAAAGCGCATTCAACTACTGTGGAAGTCTGAAGGAAATCAACATACCGAAAGCAGCGACAAGCATAGGAAGCTACGCATTCCAGTATTGTAGCAGCTTGACAGAAATCAGCATACCCAAAGCAGTGACAAGCATAGGAGTCTGCGCATTCTACGACTGCTCCGCCCTCGAAGAAGTCGTCCTCAGCGGCACCAACGACCAATTTGGCTTCTTCCTGCCCACCGTTGGTGATGGTGCATTCGCAGGCACCTCCGCCACCCTCCTCTTCCTCACCGATGTCACCGAAGAGATGTTCAAGGCAGAAGGAAATGCCGCCACATGCCAATCCTGGGGTAGTGTCACCTGGAAAGCCATCCACTACAACCTGACTGCGGATAATCCTGCCAGCCTGACAGACACCGCCAACTATAGCGGCCACTGGCTCAAGGACTCCCCCCAATAACCCCAACCCCATAACCCATAACCCATAACTCAAAATTCATAACTCATAATTCAAAACCCCATGGCAACAACCTTTGAAAAGCTCATCAGTCTCGTGGCCTACGACAACGCCCTGACCGAGCGCACGGACGACTTCTACCTCCGTGCCAAGACACAACCCCGCACACTGGACATCACCGAGATAGCCCGCGAAACAGCCCGGCAACTGGGCAAGTACGGCGAAAACCCGTTGGGATAACACCCCACGGCCCTACCCCCATAAGGGTGCGCACCCCCACCCCGAACGGCCCTACTTATACGAAACCCTAAAAAAGACACCCAACGAATGAAAACAAGGAACCACCTCCGCCGGACGCTACTGCTCCCCACCCTGCTGCTTGCCCTGCTGCCGCCCTGCGCCTGCACAGACGACATCTGCCCCGACACCGCCCCCCTGCCCGGTGCCGACAGTGAAGCCACAGCCTCCCTCATAGGCCAACCCATACAGATAGGCTGCATCGCCACAAGCGTGGAACAGCAGTCGCCCATGGCCGGAGAAGGAGGAGGGCAGACACGCGCCGACGGAACCACCGGCACACCCGCCACGGAAACCGGCTTCCCCAAAGTAGGAACCACCATCACCGTATTCATGACCGTGCCCGTAAGGTCGTCGTCGGCAGCAGACGGCTCGTCTGCCGAAGTCCGCTACAGCCACGCCAACTACACCTGCACCTCCGTCAGCACCGACGGCGGCACGCAAGCCGTCACCTCCGCCACTTGGCAGCCCACCGACCCTGCCAACCTCCTCCGCTGGGAGAAAGACGCCGCCGCCTACTACTTCGCCGCCATCTCCCCCGCCATAGAGATGCAGCCACTGGAGGCATTGACATATACCGGCAGCGACGGCAACAGCGGAGGCAGCTACGCCCTGCAGACGGGCGAAGCCTTCACCTTCCAGCTGCCCCAAGCCTTCACCCCCGAGAACTACGCCTACTGGGAACAGCTGCGCACCTCCGGCCTCGCCGTCCGCATACCCCAGCCCACCGCCGACCCCATCCCCCTACAGATGCAACGCGCCCTGGTGAAAGTGGACATCTTCTCCACCGCATCCGCCGCCGTCCTGCTGAAAGCACCTGCCAAAGCCGTATTCTGCGCCTACACAGGCGGAGTGACGGCGCTGAGAGAGGCACCCATTGTGAGCAATTCTACTGACGGGATACACTCCTATCTGTTTGTTGACAAGCTCACCGACACCCGTTCCGTCACCACCTTGAGCCGGGACGGTGCGGCGGTGCATCGGGCGTTGATGATACCCACTTACCACCAATACAGCCCAGACTACCTCCCCCCTAATGGACCTACTTGCAGCGAAGCCGGAGGAAACGGTACCCTCTCTTTTCTTACGGACAAGGTATATAGCGCCGGAGGCTCAATCGGCAGCAGCAGCGAGACCGGCAGCGTCACCGGCGGCACCACCGGCAACCGATTCTATCTCCCCGGCAAGTACCTGCAAGTGTCGGACGGAAGTACCGACATAAAAGGCACAGCACCGGAAAACATCCTCCTGCTGGATGGGACGGAAGCGTCCTACAATGCCGTAAAGAGCAGGCTGGAAGCGATAAATGCCGCCGGAAGCTCTTCTCCCCCTACCCTCGTCTCCAAACTCTTCATCAGCGGTTCTGTACCGGAAGGCATGGACCAGAGCGAGCTGTTAGGATTGCTGGGCAGCAGCCATAATTACGTACAAAACCTCTATATGGAGCCGGTGAAGGAAGTGCCTACGAATTGGTATCTCTTCACCAACGGCAATAGTACTCTGCAAAGCATCAACCTGCCACAAGCCACCAAAATAGGATATAATGCTTTCAATAAATGCACCGGCCTGACAAGCATCAACCTGCCACAAGTCACCAAAATAGGATATAATACTCTTCAGGGTTGTACCGGCCTGACAAGCATCGACCTGTCACAAGTCACCAAAATAGGAAATGGTACTTTTGTGAATTGTACCAGCCTGACAAATATTGACCTGTCACAAGCCACCGACATCGGAGAAAATGCTTTCTGGAATTGCACCGCCCTGACAAGTATCGACCTGCCACAAGTCACCGACATCGGAGTCAGTGCTTTTTGGAGTTGCACCGGCCTGACAAGTATCGACCTGCCACAAGCCATCGGAATCGGAGAAAGAGCCTTCCAGGATTGCACCGCCCTGGCAAGCATTGACCTGCCAAAAGTCACCAATATAGGAATCGGAGCTTTCGTCGGATGCGGGAAACTGGCAAGCATCTACCTGCCACAAGTCACCGACATCAGAGAAGATGCTTTCTTTGGTTGCACCGGCCTGAAGAGCATCGTCCTTAGCGGCACCGGTACCGAAAACAGCTTCGCTCTCCCCACCTACGACACCCAAAACGGTCTCGGAAATTATAATTTCTCCCCCGAGAACCTCTTCCTCACCGGAGTTACCGCACTCGAGGACGATCAAATCACCCAGTGCCGCACCTGGGGAAAGATGACTTGGGCGAACATATACTATAACTACAAGGGAAGCCCTTCACTTGCCGAAGCCACCATTACGGAGCTGACAAACCCCGAGAATTACACAAAAGTAACCGATAAGTAACTTATTATTAACAACAAATAAATAGACCAAATATGAAAACAAGAAGTATCCAAACGCTGCTCCTCGCAGCCACCCTCGGCCTGCTGGTCACCGCCTGTAACAACGATTCAGACCAGACAGTGGACATCACCAAGCCCATCAACGTGAAGCTCTCGCTCACCACCACCGGCACCAATATCCCCATCAGCCGCGCCGCCATCGGCGCCACCGAGTTCGATGATGACGACGCACTGGGCCTCTACATCGCCCACAAAACGGGTGCCAACGATGAATCCCCCATCAGCGCCTCCCTCGACCCCAAGAACACCAAATGGGTAAACGGCAGCTTCACCGACGAACCCCTCTACTGGCAGAACGTCACCGACCAGCACACCCTCTACGCCTACTATCCCTATACCAACACCGCCACCGACACCTACACCGTGCCCAACGTCAGCATCAAGCCCGACCAGAACAACAGCAGCACCGCCGCCGCCGACTACGAAGCCTCCGACCTGCTGTGGGGCAAATGCACCACCGTGGCAACGAACAACGCAAGCATCAGCATGAAGCACTGCATGAGCCAAATCACCGTCACCCTCTCCGCAGGAAACGGCTACTCCTCCCTGCCCGCCATCGACAAGGTAGAACTGCTCTGCTCCGCAGGCTTCGCCCTCAGCGGCACGTGGAATCTGGCAGACGGCAAAGTAACAAAGGCTAATGATGCCGCTGCCACCGACGCTGCAGCTGCATCTACCACCTCCATCACCACCTACGCCCACAGCGTTGCAGGTGCCACCACCTACCGCGCCATCGTGCTGCCGGGTCAGGCATTCACCAATAGCTCCCAATTCGTAAAAGTCACCTCCGGCAGCAACACCTACACCTACTATCTGGCTATGAGTTCCAGCGAAAACCTCACTACCGAGGCCAACAAAACCTACAACTTCGACCTCAGCCTGAACAAGGCCGGGCTGACGCTGAAAGGGATTACCATCGCCGCATGGGACACAGATGAAATAGAAGGGGATGCAGGCATGGACATTGGAAACTGATGGACAATGAACGATGAAGAATGAATAACCGAGAACGAAAACTGTTCTTAAACATGGAGGGTACGGAGACACTGTACCCTCCATTTTTGTATCTTGCGCCATGTTTAACCCCTCAATAAAAACTTTAAGGTTATGATTATCGGAGTACCTAAAGAAATCAAGAACAACGAGAACCGTGTAGGAATGACCCCTGCCGGAGTAGCCGAGTTGGTGAAACGCGGTCATACGGTGTATGTACAAGCCTCTGCAGGCGCAAACAGCGGTTTCTCTGACGATGATTACATCGCCGTAGGTGCACAAATGTTGCCAACCATTGAAGACACGTATGCCATAGCCGACATGATTGTCAAGGTAAAGGAGCCCATCGCACCGGAGTACAAACTGATAAAAAAGGGACAAGTGGTATTCACCTATTTCCACTTCGCTGCCGATAAATTGCTGACCGAAGCCATGATAGCAAGCGGCGCCGTCTGCATCGCCTACGAAACGGTAGAGAAAGAAGACCGCTCACTTCCGCTGCTTACCCCCATGAGCGAAGTGGCGGGACGCATGGCCACCCAGGTAGGAGCACGCTTCCTCGAAAAACCCCAAGGCGGCAAAGGGAAACTGATGGGTGGCGTGACGGGTGTACGCCCCGCACGCGTACTTATCCTGGGCGGCGGCATTGTGGGCACCAATGCCGCACAAATAGCTGCCGGAATGGGTGCCGAGGTACTGATTGCCGACATCAACCTTCCCCGCCTGCGCTACCTCAGTGAAGTGATGCCCAAGAATGTAAAAACACTCTATTCTTCCCTTCACAATATCAAAATGGAATTACCTACAATAGACCTCGTAATAGGGTCTGTCCTTATCCCCGGTGACAAAGCGCCTCATCTCATCACCAAAGAAATGCTGAAAATGATGAAGCCCGGCACCGTACTCGTAGACGTTGCCATCGACCAAGGCGGATGTTTCGAAACCTCCCACCCCACCACGCACAGCGACCCTACCTACATTGTGGACGGAATTGTACACTACGCCGTTGCCAATATCCCCGGCGCCGTACCCTTCACCTCCACCATGGCACTGACAAATGCCACCCTGCCCTACACCGTAGCCCTGGCATGCAAAGGCTGGAGACAAGCCTGCAAGGACGATCCGGCTCTGGCGCTAGGATTGAACGTAGTGGAAGGCAAGGTAACATACAAAGCTGTAGCCGACGTCTTCGGGCTGAAATATGAGGCGATTGAGTTATAAGTTATGAGTTATGAGTTATAAGTTATAACTCATAACTTCCCCAACAAAGAATCCTTCCTCCTCGCATACTCCCACCACATGGCGAGCAGTGTGATGCAGAGATTGAAAATAAACGGGAATTCCTTGGAACTAGTGTGGAACAAGGTCTGAAAGAAGTCTGTAATGAACGGGGACAATAGAATCGCCAGATAATTCATCACCATTACAAAGGCCAGTGCCAAGGTTGTTTTTTCCGGTATGGCCGTATCTACTGTCTCGTCATAAATCAGCGGTTGAATGACACCATATCCCAAACCAACCAACATACATCCCGGTATTATCAGCCATTCTTTAGGCGAAATCCATATCAAGAGCAAACCCGCTGCAATGGACAAAAGACTGTAAAATTTCGTATTTTTTCCCATCCACTTCACGATATGCCCCAGGAAGAAGCCCGGAGCCATAATGGCCAGGAAGAATAAGGAAATCATCAATCCGGAATTTCCGCTGGAGAAGTGATGTGCCTCCATCAAAAAAGGCAAGTCAAAAGTAACCGCCAGCACTACATACGTAGTGACGCCATAAAACAGCATCAACTGTAGCAGATGGCGGACATGGATGCCGTATTTACCGGAAATCGCACGCTTGGATTCCTCCGGAACAACGGCAGCTGTATCTTCTGCTATCTGCGGCTGACCGGTATCCCCCTTCAAATATCCGACAAGCAGCAGAGAAACCAACGGAAGCAGGTATACCACGAAAGGCAAGTGCCAGTTTACCTCTGCCAGATACCCAGTCACCGCCGTTGCCACAACCAGCGTCACATTGGTAATGGCAGAACTGTAACCAAACTGCTTCACCCGATATTCCCCCGTGAAATAGCGTGAAACCAGACCGGTGGACAACGGAATAATCACCCCCGAACCGATGCCAAGCAAAGCGCTGACCACCATCAACTGCCACATTTTATCCGAAAAAAGATAAAGTACCCCACTGGTGGCAAACATCCAAAGCCCCGCTTTCAGCAGACGCACAAAGTCACGTTTCTCGGCCAGCTTGCCCGCCAACAGCACAAAAGGAATTATCAGCAGCGAAGGCAGGGAGGTAAGCATCTGTATATCCAGTTCTGTGGCATGTGGAAAAATGGTAGTAAGTTGTCCCAAAATAGGTGATACGGCCAATCCCGGCAAGGAAGTCAATGCAGAGACTGACCAAATGCCGACAAGCGTGATAAGGGGGATTGTACCCCTTCCGGTATTGATTTTCATATAGTAGTATATTAATTAAATGAATAATGTGGGAACAACAAACCTACCTTCAGAATGTTCGTTTTTTAAGATTTTACTACGCTGCCCTTTAATAAACGCCAAATAATGCAAAACCCCGGAACTTTCATCCGCAAACCCCGTTGTTGTGGGAAATTCGACGGGGAAAAGCCCCGCCGCCTAAACCTTTAAAAAACTTATTAATATGGAAGATTTGAATTTCAGAAAAGGAGATGCAAAAACTGAAGTATTCGGTTCAAACCGTATGTTACAACCCTCACCCGTAGAAAAGATTCCCGACGGACCTACTACCCCGGAAATCGCCTATCAGATGGTGAAAGACGAGACCTTCGCCCAAACGCAGCCTCGCTTGAATCTGGCTACATTCGTCACTACCTATATGGACGAATATGCAACCAAGCTGATGAACGAAGCCATCAACATCAACTACATTGACGAGACCGAATATCCGCGCATCGCCGTAATGAACGGTAAATGTATCAACATCGTGGCCAACCTCTGGAACTCTCCTGAAAAAGAAACCTGGAAAACCGGCGCACTTGCCATCGGTTCCTCGGAGGCATGTATGCTGGGTGGTGTGGCAGCCTGGTTGCGCTGGCGCAAGAAACGTCAGGCACAAGGCAAACCGTTCGACAAACCCAACTTCGTTATTTCAACCGGTTTCCAGGTGGTATGGGAAAAATTCGCCCAATTGTGGCAGATTGAAATGCGTGAAGTGCCTTTGACACTGGACAAGACCACGCTCGACCCCGAAGAAGCCTTGAAGATGTGTGATGAGAACACCATCTGTATCGTGCCTATCCAAGGCGTTACATGGACAGGACTGAACGATGACGTCGAAGCCCTCGACAAAGCCCTCGATGCCTACAATGCGAAGACCGGCTACGACATTCCTATCCACGTAGATGCCGCCAGCGGCGGTTTCATCCTCCCGTTCCTCTATCCTGAAAAGAAATGGGACTTCCGTCTGAAGTGGGTACTCTCCATCAGCGTCAGCGGACACAAATTCGGTCTGGTTTATCCGGGTCTGGGCTGGGTTTGCTGGAAAGGCAAGGAATATCTGCCCGAAGAAATGTCATTCAGCGTAAACTACCTCGGTGCCAACATTACTCAGGTAGGCCTGAACTTCTCCCGTCCTGCCGCACAGATTCTGGGTCAATATTACCAGTTCATCCGTTTGGGATTCCAGGGTTACAAGGAAGTACAGTACAACTCTCTGACCATCGCCAAGTATATCCATGACGAAATCGGCAAGATGGCTCCGTTCGTAAACTATTCCGACGAAGTTGTGAACCCGCTGTTCATCTGGTACTTGAAACCGGAATATGCAAGAGCTGCCAAATGGACTCTGTATGACCTGCAGGACAAGTTGTCACAGCACGGCTGGATGGTACCCGCCTATACACTGCCTTCAAAACTGGAAGACTACGTCGTTATGCGTGTCGTTGTCCGCCAGGGATTCAGCCGCGACATGGCAGACATGCTGTTGGGTGACATCAAGAATGCCATCACCGAACTGGAGAAACTGGACTATCCGACGCCTACCCGTATGGCACAGGAAAAGAACCTGCCGGTGGAAACCAAAATATTCAACCACGGATGCCGTACTCATAAAAAATAAATTAATTTACGATTAAACGATTTACGATGTACGATTAGAGTTTCTCTTGATACGGACTACGTTTAAAGGAGTAATTTCAATCGTAAATCGTACATCGTCTAATCGTACATCACAACGTGTTTATGGAAAAGAAAATATCAATTTCACAAATAAAGGAGGTTGCCCAAGAAGCCTACAATGAGGTGAAGGGCAGCACAGGAGGCAAGAATGCGGATTATATTCCCTACCTTGCCAACATAGACTCCAAACTATTCGGACTCAGCATCTGCCTGATGAACGGGCAGACCATCAATATAGGTGACACAGACTATCGTTTCGGTATAGAGTCCGTCTCGAAGGTACACACAGCCATCCTTATCCTGCGCCAATACGGTGCGCAGAAAGTGCTGGACATGATAGGTGCCGATGCCACGGGACTACCGTTCAACTCCATCATCGCCATCTTGCTGGAAAACGACCACCCTTCCACTCCATTGGTAAATGCCGGTGCCATTTCCGCCTGTTCCATGGTACAGCCAGTGGGAAACTCCGACAAGAAATGGGATGCCATTGTACAGAATGTCACTGAGCTGTGCGGCTCCGCCCCACAACTCATCGACGAACTGTACAAATCGGAAACGGCTACCAACTTCAACAACCGCTCCATTGCCTGGCTGCTGAAAAACTACAACCGCATCTACGATGATCCGGACATGGCTCTCGACCTCTATACTCGCCAGTGTTCTCTCGGCATCACGGCCCAGCAACTGGGCATTGCCGCAGGAACCATCGCCAATAACGGTGTGAACCCCGTCACCAAACAAACGGTGTTCGAAGCCAGCCTGGCACCGAAAATCACGTCGATGATTTCTACCGTAGGCTTCTACGAGCATTCGGGCGACTGGATGTACACCGCCGGCATACCGGCCAAAAGCGGTGTAGGCGGTGGTGTAATGGCCGTATTGCCCGGTGTCATGGGAGTATCGGCCTTCGCTCCTCCCCTAGACGAAGCGGGAAACTCCGTAAAGGCCCAATCGGCAATCAAGTTCATCATGAACAAGCTCGGCCTGGGTGTATTCAACGGTGATAACGTAACGATTACAGAATAAGTTTCTCTTTTTAGTTATGAGTTATAGGTTATGAGTTATTTGTTGGTAGGCACCGTAATCAGCAAATGACTTATAACTCATAACTTATGACTTTATAATGGACTTCATCATGAAAATGGCTCTATCAGAATTTGTATTGCGGGAAAAAGGTATCTATGGCATACTGCATGTCATTATATTGATACTGTCGCTATTTTTAGTTATCAGCATCTCTGTCGACACGTTCAAGGGGATCCCCTTTTACGAACAGTCGGTCTACATGAAAGTACAGTTGTGGATATGCGCCCTGTTCCTGGCAGATTTTGTATTGGAATGGTTCCTGGCAGAGAAGAAGGGTCACTACGTGGCCACGCATTTCATTTTCCTGCTGGTAGCTATACCCTATCAAAACATCATTGCCTATATGGGATGGACTTTCTCACCCGAGATAACCTATATGCTGCGTTTCATCCCATTGGTGCGGGGTGGTTACGCCATGGCTATCGTGGTGGGTTGGCTGACGTACAACCGCGCATCGGGACTGTTCGTTTCCTACCTTACCATGTTGCTGGCCACTGTCTATTTTTCCAGTCTAGCCTTTTATGTCATGGAGCATGGTCCCAATCCTTTAGTTAAAGGATATGGAGACGCCTTATGGTGGGCATTTATGGATGTGACGACGGTGGGTTCCAATATCATAGCAGTCACTCCCACCGGACGGGTACTGTCCGTACTGCTGGCTGCGCTGGGCATGATGATGTTCCCTATCTTTACAGTGTATGTAACGAGCCTGGTCGAACGGCGCAATAAGGAAAAAGAAGAGTTCTACAAGAAAGTTGCACAGAAGCCCGCGCCCAAAGCCGACGCTTCCTGAATAGTTAAAACCGGAACTTTCACTTATCCGTTGGGAACAACTCTCCCCAAGTGTTGTTATAGACGCTGATTTTGAATATATTTTTCATCTAAAACCTTAACTTATGGCAAATATTAAACAAACAGTGAAGCTGGGTGTATTTACCCTGGCAATCATGAATGTGACGGCAGTAGTATCCCTACGTGGACTTCCTGCCGAGGCCGTGTACGGAATGAGTTCGGCCTTCTACTACTTATTTGCAGCCATTGTTTTTCTGATTCCGACGTCACTTGTCGCCGCGGAACTGGCTGCCATGTTTCAAGACAAGCAAGGCGGTGTGTTCCGCTGGGTGGGCGAAGCCTACGGAAAAAAACTGGGCTTCCTTGCCATCTGGGTACAATGGATTGAAAGTACAATCTGGTATCCTACCGTATTGACATTCGGTGCCGTATCCATTGCTTTCATCGGCATGAACGACGTACACGACATGTCACTGGCCAATAACAAGTATTACTCGCTCGTTGTTGTCCTCATCATCTACTGGCTGGCTACGTTCATCTCCATGAAGGGCATGAGCTGGGTAGGTAAAGTGGCAAAGGTCGGCGGCCTGGTCGGGACTATTATCCCTGCCGCACTGCTGATTATCCTGGGTATTATCTACCTTGCCACCGGCGGACACTCCAACCTGGATTTCCACAGCAGCTTCTTCCCCGACTTGACGAACTTCGACAACGTGGTGCTTGCTGCCAGTATCTTCCTCTTCTATGCCGGTATGGAAATGGGCGGTATCCACGTAAAAGACGTGAACAATCCCTCCAAGAATTATCCGAAGGCAGTGTTCATCGGTGCGGCCATTACGGTTATCATCTTCGTGCTCGGTACTTTCTCACTGGGCATCATCATCCCGGCCAAAGACATCAGTCTGACACAGAGTCTGCTTGTAGGCTTCGATAACTATTTCCATTACATCCGCGCCTCCTGGCTGTCACCCATCATCGCCATTGCTCTGGCATTCGGGGTGCTGGCAGGTGTATTGACATGGGTTGCCGGTCCGTCCAAAGGTATCTTTGCCGTAGGAAAAGCAGGCTACATGCCTCCGTTCTTCCAGAAGACAAACAAACTGGGTGTACAGAAGAACATCCTTTATGTACAAGGCGGTGCAGTAACCGTACTGAGCCTTCTGTTCGTAGTCATGCCTTCCGTACAGAGTTTCTACCAGATTCTGTCACAGTTGACCGTAGTCCTCTATCTTATCATGTATATGCTGATGTTCTCCGGAGCCATCGTGCTGCGTTATAAGATGAAGAAGCTGAACCGTCCGTTCCGTATCGGCAAGAATGGCAACGGATTGATGTGGCTCATCGGTGGTCTTGGTTTCTGCGGGTCATTGCTGGCATTCGTATTGAGCTTTATCCCACCCAGCCAGATTTCAACAGGCAGCAACACTGTATGGTTCTCCGTGCTCATCATCGGTGCGCTGATTGTAGTCATTGCCCCATTCATTATTTATGCTTCCAAGAAACCGTCCTGGGTTGACCCGAACAGTAGCTTTGAACCGTTCCATTGGGAAGAGCAACCTGCTGTGCAGACAGCCGGTAAAAGTGCAACAAATATGGCTACCGGTAGCGCCACTGCCAGCAGCAATGGCACAAGTAATTCCGCCACAAGTGGAAATACGGCAAAAGACACAACCAATATCCCCAAAGGATAAAAGGTTATAAGTTGAAACTAAAAAAGGAATATCCCCGAAATCACCGGGAATATTCCTTTTTTATTGTTATATGATACCAGAAGAGGGAATATTCAGAAATCCAATTCCTGCATTCTCTCCCACGCCCTTCTGCTCTCCTCCACCAACTCTTGCATGACCGACGCCACAGACTGCACTCCCTTTCCATGCAGCAAGGCAGATACCTGCCCTATTTCCAGTTCCCCTTCTTCCAAGTCACCTTCAAAAATACCACGTTTGGCACGGCCACGCCCTAAAAGGATACGAAGTTCTTCCTCTGAAGCTCCCACAGCCTCAGCAGCCTCTACGGCGCTGCGAAAGTTATTGCGCACCAGACGCACCGGAGCCAATTTCTTCAAAAGCAGACGGGTATCCCCTTCTTCCAAATGCAAGCAGTAATCCTTAAATACCTCGTTTGCAGAACTCTCTGCCGTCAAGGCAAAGCGTGTACCAATCTGCACACCTTCCGCACCCAGCACCCGGGCAGCCAGCATGGCCTCACCCGTTGCAATGCCACCGGCGGCAATCAGCGGAAGTGTAGTAACTGCACGTACAGCTGGTATCAGGCACAGGGTGGTAGTCTCCTCCCTCCCATTGTGCCCACCGGCTTCGAAGCCTTCGGCAACTATTGCATCAACACCCGCCTCTTCTGCCTTCACGGCAAAACGCGAGGACGAAACAACATGCACCACCGTGATGCCACGCTCGTGCAACCAACCAGTCCATTTCTTCGGGCTGCCGGCAGATGTAAATACAATCTTCACTCCCTCGTCGGCCACAATCTGCATTATCTCTTCTATCTGGGGATACATCAAGGGAATATTCACACCAAAAGCATGATGCGTAGCCTCACGGCATTTCCTGATATGCTCCCGCAACGTTTCGGGATGCATCGAACCTGCGCCGAGCAAGCCCAGCCCTCCCGCATTGCTTACAGCAGCAGCAAGTCTCCAGCCGCTACACCACACCATGCCACCTTGAATTATCGGATATCTTATTCCAAATAGAGAAGTCACTCTGTTCATTATTACTTTTTTTAAAGGTTTACTAATGAAAACAAGAAGAGGAGAAAGAAAGTTCAAAATTTGACAAAAAGTGATAAATTACTGTTGTTCCAAAACAGTTATCGAATCTCCATACGCCTTCAATACTTCCAGCGTACGGGCACGGCGCTTGCGGCCTTTGAAATTCCAAAACTCACGGGTAAAAGGTGTCATCAGGTCTAAACCGGAAATTCCACCGCCACTGGCACCCTGCCAACCGCCCACAGCCATATTATTGGCCCGCTCCGTCACCCGGTAACGCAAACCGGTTGCTTCAATCTGCTCCACCGTCTCACGCGGACCGGCATCAAACGGATGTTTAGCCCAGTTCGTAGGAATCATCAGAATCTTAAGTGCATAGAATTCATCTCCTCGCCAAGTATCCTTGTCTACCTTGATTTTTTTCTGATAAATGGGGTCCCAATTATATTTGGTATTGGCTGTATAAGGACGTAAGGTAAGCACCACTTTTTTCTCGGGCGCTTTCGGCATGACGGGCAATGAATTATCAAAATCCATCCACGACTTGTCCATCACCGCTTTCGGAGTACCCAGAGAATTGTTCATTTCCAATTCCTGCAATACCTCCGGATTCAGTTTTACCTCCCCCTCGCCCTTCAGCAACCGGTTCAGCCTCAACGAGTCCTGAGGGGTCCAGTTTTGGGCATAGCAAGGGAAGGCTACTGCACAGAGCAGCCCCCAAACAAGTATAGATATCTTCACCTGACAGTTTTGATTACTTAATCCCTAAAAACATTTCACCACCACATATATCCGCTGCCACAAAGCGGTTCGTCATAGCAGGGATCAATCGTCCACATAGTCCGTGGATACTTACGGGTTTCCCACCAGCGGCGGTAGCGCGAAGCGGCATCCAGCACCTCTTCGTCCGAAAGGAAATAGATACCTTCATAATTCTCCGCATCCGTATGTACCATCTTGCATCCCATCGAAGCATTGTTCCCGAGGCGGATAGTCTCTACCGTCCACAGGATGCATTCGCCCAAACGCAGCTTGCCACCTGCCGAATAGGATACCGGAGCCAGGGGGAAAGAGGGAATGACCGTCAAGTCCTCGGCATACTTCAGCAATTCCTCTATATCTTCGGAAGTGAACTTGGGCATGTTACTCAATCCATCCGGACTTTGGGTAGAATATTTGCCAGCCTTCAACTGCTTGACAAACAAGTCTACATCCGGATGGTTGTAGTCCAACGTTTCTTTGCTGCAAGAGCCCAAAGAGAGAACAGAAAGAGTAAAGAATACGAGCAGCATAGTCTGCCCGAATATATGTAATTTATTGTATAGAGTCTTCATATTTGTATGGTATTTAAGATTAATAAGTCATGCGCACGCCGCACAACAGATTCAGATTGGTGGGCCGTTCCGTACGCAAGGTTCTTGTCTGCGAGTCCGTATCGAAATGATGGGATACAGACGGCTCTGCAAACAAGGCAAAACGGTTGTTCATTTTATAGCGTACCCCTACTCCGGCAGCAACCGACAACTGTACCGGCTCTGCACCGAAACCATTGTCCGGAGCACCTGCAATGCATTTCTCGGCTACTCCACCTACCATAGCATAGAAATCCACTTTCGGCGTACTGGCCAGCATCATGTTCAGCCTTACCGGAATTCCCAGCGTATGCAACGTATGGTCACCATCCAAGCAATTATACTGAAGACCGGCTTCCAAGGAGAAATACTTGTTCAAACGGCGTTCCACGCTTACCCCGGCCGTGAACGGCATATGGAAATTCCCTTTCGGCAGGGAAGTGCCGATGCCTGCTTTCAACGCCCAATTACGGGGCTTGGACGGCGATACAGCCACAGACTTTGCCGGTTCTTCCTCAGAAGATGGCAGCATTCTATCTATATCAGCATCCTTATGGCCAGGATTTGAATGGTAGTTCCCGTTTCCGGCCGGAGTTCCGTTACTGTAATAACCGTTTCCCGGCTGCTGCTGGTTTCCGTACACCCGTTGAGTAATCCGGATGGAAACATGGACAGACACGGATTCATCCTCATCGGCCTGCGCCGTCAATCCTGCCGGAATGCCGTTGGCGGGATGCTGTGTACCGGGCTTTTGTGCCACGGGGTTGGCCTGATGGATAGAGGGAAAACTTTCCTGCACCACATCCCCGTTCAAGTTGCCTTCCGGCGTCATGGCCGCCACTTGTGTAAAGGCCTCCTTGATTTCCTCTTTCGGAGAGAAATACCAGAAAGCGGCAGAAGCAGCTCCCAGTACAAATACAACAGAGGCGGCTGCGGCTACGCGGTGAAACCTCGGAGAAAGAAAAAGCGGCCTCCTGCCTTTTGCGGCAACCGGTGACGGCAAGTCACGTTGCAACCCTTCCCAGAAGTCCTCCCGCACTGTCATCTCTGCACCGGCAAGACGACTGCGGAACAAACCGGTTATTTCATCATTTTCTCTCATATTCAGTATATTCTTTAATTCTTTTTATCAACAAACACTTAGCACGATGCAACTGCGAGGTAGACGAATGCTCTTTGATGTGGAGGATTTCGGCTATTTCCTTGTGCGATTTCTCCTCAAAGACGTATAAGTTGAATACAGTACGGCATCCATCGGGAAGTTCCGCCACGAACGCCATCAGCATTTCTTCGGAAATACGGCCTCCGGTTTCGGCAATGCCTGCTTCATCCGGAATGTCGGGCAATTGTTCCTCATTCACCACCAGTTGGCTGAAACGTTGCTGTTTCCGCAGGTAGTCTATCGCCTGCGTCACCATTACCCTTGTCACCCAGGTACTCAATGCACATTCGCCACGGAAGGTGAAGTGGGTGAAAATTTTGATGAAGCCATCGTGCAATACGTCATGGGCCGCATCGACATCGCCCGTATAGCGGTAACATACCGCCAGCATCTGCTTGGAGTAGAGGGTGTATAATTCCTTTCGGGCGGAATCCTTTCCTGCCCGGCAGCCCTCAATCAGTTCTATCTCATTTTCCAATGTCAGTGCTCGTTTTACGGACGCCTCTTCGCGTCGTTTGTTAGTTAGACGCAGCATTTTTGAAAATGCTGCTGAATTAAATATAAAAAGATGTTAAAGAACGGAGATTACTTATATTTGGCTTTCAATACTTGAATCTGCTTGGCCAGCCTTTCATCCAATTCATCAAATTCATGCCAATACAGAAAACCGGGAACCATGTTGACGTAATTGATAAATTTCTTATACTGCACAAGAAACAAGGCCTGGTCCCGAAGACTGTCGTCACCATCAAAAACATGCGCCAACTCCCTGGACATGGCAGCACTCATAAGAGCATCTGTTTTCGTTGCATAGTAATCACCGACATCCCTCTGTTTCCTGCCCAACTCAAAATAAGTCTGCAATACATCCTGCAACATACGTTTGTCCGGTATATACTGCATCAATGAAGAACCTTTCAGCACATCCAGCGCATCTGTCCTATAAGAGAATTCATCCATATTATTGAAAAGCTTGCCATACTTCCACAGAGTATCTGTCGGTATCTTGGATACATCCATATCATGTTCCTTCAACAGCAGACTCATGTGTATGTCAATATCCAACAAGTGCTTTATATTACGGAGCTCCTGCTTATTATATTCCAACTCTTCCGTTATCAGCTGCATCGTAGCACGCACTTCCTTTTGGCGGGCGTTCTCGGTAATCCGGTCGTTTCCCCAGAAAGTGACAATGATGCCCGCAGCCACAATACTGAACTGACGGAAATAATCACCTATGCGCCAGCTTTTTATCTTATGGTTCAACCTGTTAAAGCTTGTCTTTCCCATATCTTTTCATTCTAAATGATACTTTTTCTCAAGCGCTTGTATTGCCTCGTCTATACGTTTTCCCACACGTTCTACATAGTCCGGCGTAAAATAGTTCCGCGCTACCCTGACAAAGTTCCGTACCGACCTGTCCGACAAGTAAATATCCCACGCCTCATATCCTCCACGATTTATCTGGTCCGTCTGTTCGTCAGTCAATGCCAAATGGAAAGGAACCATAATTTCGTCCTTCATATCGTAATAGCCATTCATAGTCGCCCTAAATCCATCCAATACCTCATAGATTCCGGTCAACTGCAACAGTAGCTCTTTATCTGAAATCTTCTGCATCAACATGGAGTTTTTAAGTATATCCAATGCATTCTGACTATAATAAAAACTGCGGATATGCCCCATAAGAAAGCGGAACTGTATCAATGAATCTTCCGGTATCGTCCGATGCTTTAAGTCATGCTCCACCAATAAGCTGGAAAGACGTTCATCCTCTCTAAACTCTGAAACGATACTCTTATAATTTTCCCGGTTACTTTTCAGTTCATCCCTAATCAGCGACATGGTGGCTTGAATATCCTTTTTCTCGGAGTTTTGAGTAACCAACTCACTACCGACAAAAGTAATCAGTACGCCAATCACCACAATGGAAGTCTGCCGGATGTAGTCTCCCACTTGCCAATCTTTGACAGTTGTTTTTACTTTATTCCATGTTATGTTTTTCATATCTTCCTACGCTATTATCCATTACTCTGAAACACATCATCCGTTATAGCCAAACGCATCATCTATCCGTCCCCAACAGACCATCTGCTTCACCCCGATACACCATCTGTTTTTCCAAGAACCACTACTTTGCTGGTTACCAATAGAAAGCCTCTCATAAATCTGCCGTAATGCAGCATTCTTTATGAGAGGCTTTCCTTATTATTCTGCAATAATACTTTCCGCCTTTGTCAACATGCTTTAAAGCTCATGTCCAATCCTTTCACAGAGTGCGTCAAAGCTCCTACGGAAATAAAGTCCACACCGCATTCGGCATAGTCGCGGAGCGTATCAAACGTGATGCCGCCGGAAGATTCCGTTTCATAGCGGCCGCCTACCATCTCCACAGCCTTCTTTGTCATTGCCGGGGTGAAGTTGTCGAACATGATACGGTCTACGCCGCCCAGGTCGAGCACTTGCTGCAATTCGTCGAAGTTGCGCACTTCTATTTCTATCTTGAGGTCCTTGCCTTTTTCCTTGCAATACTCCTTGGCACGGTTGATGGCCTTGTCGATGCCTCCGGCAAAGTCCACATGGTTGTCTTTCAGCAAAATCATGTCGAACAAGCCGATACGGTGGTTTACACCGCCACCGATCTTCACTGCCATTTTCTCGAGGATACGCATGCCCGGAGTAGTCTTGCGAGTATCGAGTACACGGGTATTCGTACCTTTCAGCTGCTCGGCATACTTATGTGTCATGGTGGCAATGCCACTCATGCGCTGCATGATGTTCAGCATCAGACGCTCCGTTTGCAACAAAGACTGTATCTTGCCTTCCACAATCATGGCCACATCACCCGGCTTTACGGCTGTACCGTCATTAATGAACACTTCCACCTTCATGGTAGGATCGAAACGGCGGAACACCTCCTTTGCTATCTCGATACCGGCCAGGATGCCCGGTTCTTTTATCAACAGTTTGGATTTGCCCATTGCCGTAGCAGGAATGCACGAAAGGGTTGTATGGTCTCCATCGCCTATATCTTCGGCGAAAGCCAGGTCTATCAGCCTGTCAATCAATTCTTCTTCCTTATTCATCTGTTTTATCTATCCTTATTTGATGTATGACATATTTGTTCTGTACTTTTCTGAAGAAACAATTCACCCGAAAGTTTCCATTTGCGGTCATCAAGGTACCGATGACGAAACCGGACTCATCGCGCTTCCCCTGATGGTTCACATTAAAACTGCCGACCTTGTGGTTGGAGAAGAAAGCAGCCATTGTGCCCTCTGCCGTCCGCTTATCGGCGTGGGTCGACTTATTCTGAATGATTAAATCGACCTTGTCACCCAGATACTTGTTGAGCTCCTGAGAGTTTCCTTCCTTGAAGGCTCCAATCACTCCCTCGGGAACATTCTGGGCCAGCAGCACAGACGTCCAAATGAAGAGACCGGTCAACAAAAAGATTACCCGTTTTTTCATTTTCACAAGTATTTATGATAGGCAAAGGTAAGCATTTGTCTCAAAATACAATAAAAAAATGCTAAATTTGTGCGCTAATCAAAACAGAACCAGTATGAAAACTACTCTGCTCGTTGTAGGACGAACTGTAGAACAACACTTTATAACAGCCATCAACGACTATGTGCAACGTACCAAGCGTTATCTCTCATTCGAGATGGAAGTCATCCCCGAACTGAAAAACACCAAGAGCCTCTCCATGGAAGTGCAGAAGGAAAAGGAAGGGGAACTGATATTGAAAGCTCTCCAGCCGGGAGATGTGGTCGTACTGCTGGACGAAGGTGGAAAAGAAATGCGCTCCATAGAGTTTGCAGACTATATGAAGCGCAAGATGAATACCGTGAACAAACGGCTGGTATTTATTATCGGAGGCCCTTACGGATTCTCCCCCAAAGTGTACGAAGCGGCACACGAGAAGATGTCCCTCTCACGCATGACCTTTTCCCATCAGATGGTGCGCCTCATCTTTGTGGAGCAACTCTACCGGGCGATGACCATACTGAACGGGGGGCCGTATCATCATGAATGATGAATTTCAGCTCCGCGACACCTGGAATCCCTTATCCGAGAGTGACATTTCTACGAACCTGGCTCTCGGATTCGGTACATTCAGCGTCAAGGTCTCACGGATGCGCAGGGCTGCCTGCGGATCCTTAGCCACCATATACAGATAACCTCCCCCACCGGCTCCCGGCAGTTTATATCCTAAGGTATAGTCTTTTATCTGACAGATGATGTCCTCTACAGCAGGAGGATTTGTTCCACTGTCCAGTGCCTTCTTCTGCATCCATGTCTTGCCTACCAGTGTTCCGAAACTCTTGAAGTCATTCCGTTGAATGGCTTCGGCCATATCCAAGGCATGTGCTTTCATCTCTTCTAATAACCCCAGGTGCAGGGAAGAGTTGAGGAACATGGAGCGTACTATTTCTGCAAGGATGCCCTTGGCTGTACGCGTAATGCCCGTATAATACAGCAGATGGCAATCGCGGTATTCCGGATGGGTAAACAAATGCTCGGGCAACCAGCGTACCAATGGCTGCTGGGCAAATCCAGCCTCCGTCTGCAACAGTTTGATGCCTTGCAATACCCCACCGTATTGGTCTTGCCAACCGCCACCGGTCGTCAGCAACTGTTCCAGGGCAAGCGTACGGCGGCATATTTCGTTCTTATCCCACATCAGTCCGCAAAAGTCACTCAATGAACCCAAGACAGTAGAAGCCAAAATGGAGCTTGTGCCCAGACCGGAACCTGCAGGTATGGCAGAAAGCAATGTAATCTCTATACCTGTGCCGAAGGCTTCCAGTTGTTTTTCCAGCGAAGGATAAGCCGTTTCTGAAAAAGCCGGAACAAACCCGGCCAGCGCCAATGCTGCTTTGGGAATGGAAAAGGGGGAACCTATCATGCAATAGGATTGCAATTCCTCAAAAGTATTCACCACCTCCATGGCTCCCATATCAATGGAGCGCAACACGATGCGATGCTCCGCGCAAGGTTTGATGTACACTTGTAAAGGCGGCTGCCCGTTCAGTTCAATGGCAATATTCACCACACTCCCACCGGCAAACAAGGAGTAAGGCGGAGTGTCCGTCCATCCTCCCGCCATATCTATGCGTACGGGGCTACGCCCCCATACAATCTGGTCACTATACACATTCAGGCGAGGACTGCTCTTGCGTTCATACAAATCGGTCAGCAATCCTTCGCGCAACAAGCTGAATGCGGCCTGCTCGTCTGCCTTGAAGTCCCTTCCGTCCAGCTTCTCAATCTGTGCACGCAGCATCCGGTTATGGATACGCTGCATCAGCGAGGCATCTGTCGGCAACACTTCCGGCTTGTCAATGCCGAATTTATGGAATTTACCGGCCACATCCATCAAGTCGAGTTGATAGAATACACTCTTTGCATGGTTGCGTGCCAGCACTTCCCAGTTTCCTTTGCAGAAGCTCTCCCGCTGTGCATACAGCAGACGCAAGTCGGCTTGTGCTGAAATTTCGTCGGCGGACAACCGACGACTTTCCAGCCAGACAGCCTTTCCTTCCGTCAAGCCCGGTTCGGAAACCATCCATCGAAGCACTGTCCCCATCTGCTCTTTATCTTCCACAACCGGGAAGATGGCAGCAGCCTGCAGGTCCTCTTTTCTGCCGGTGATGTCTTCCACCGACAATTCCCGTTCGACCAGCCATTCCGAAAACGACATCCCAAGGAACAGTGTCTTTTCATCCCGAATATCCCCCTTAAAAGTATCGTCAAAACCATAGGGGCGTACTGCCCAGCGCTGGTCGGCAAGCGGAACTATATCAATGCAGATACCGTCTGGAATGGTCAGCCTCCAGTCATTCTTGGGAACACCCGTGATAATCTGCCGTGCCCCCAGCCGCCAAGAAGCTCCAACAAAGCTGTTTTCAATCCAAAGACTGTCGTTCTTCGGAGTAAGGGGGAGATGCACTTCTGCATTCTGCACAAAGATGGCCGGATTGGGCTTCAACTTCCGGTGCATAATCTGGCGCTGGTCGTAGACCTTATTCTGTAAGGTGACGGTTGAAGACAACAGTTCGCGGCTTGTTCCATAATGGTAGAATTCGCCTCCGGGCAAAGGCAATATGGCGACGGAGAGGCTATTCAGCTCTTCATCCTCAATACGGGGATGATTTCCTAAGGACAAGCCAAAGTCAGCATACAAGTCATAGTATTTCAAGTCGGAATATGGCGTATCCACGTCCAAAGCCCCATCTGCCTTCTGCGAACGTTTCATCAGCAAGTCAACGGCCCGGTCGCTCAATAGCCAGATGCCGATATCCATTAAAAAGAGATGTGTCTTGGAGAGGTTTTCCAATTCTTCCAGAGAGGGTTTCTGAAGCATGAAATCCAAGGATTCCGGTTGATTCCGGTCCGAGATAAACACACCATGATGTGTGGCGAGCAACGGGTCTACCCACAGTCCATAGCACACCACATCTGCATCGGGAATCTCTTGAAGCGGCTTTTCCGCACGGATATATACGTCACCACTGGCAATCAGCGTACGTAGTCTTTCGGGAGCCCGCTCTATAATCTTTTCGTAAAGTGGGAGTTGGAGGGATAATAAATTCTGCCCCAGTTTTTGTCCACGCGCCCAGCGGAACACCGGAATCGGGGTCAGTATCTTGCCCGACGGTGCATATCCCGGCAAACGACGGCTTTGTCCTCCGGCATGCAGTAGAATACGCTTCTCTGCTGGAAGGCTTTTCTCTGTTGGAATAGGCTCCTCTGCCAGATGCGCCCGCTCCCGTTCCTTCTGCCATTCTCTCAAGAGCCAGGTAGTTCCCCCTCCCGAGCCAAGTTTCATTCCCACCGGGTCGGAAGTACAAAACCATTCCGTACGGTCTACATTTTCCAGTTCATAGAATGCCGACACCAGATTAGGCGGCAAAGACAATAATTTCTGCATATCAATCGCTGTATTGCTTACTATTTAAGAGCAAAGTAAAACAATATTGGGCAATTGACATAGAAAGTTTCAATTTATTTCTTTGGTATCAAGCTTGTGTTCCTTTACGGAAATACGACTGAGTATATAGGCGATTTATAAAGGATACAAACAATTAATAGCGTGCAATACACGATACCAACAACATGTCGCACAAGAAGTTAACAACGTGTCATACAAAAAACAAATATCGTGTCCGCAGGATATTAACTTCCTGCAAACACGATATTAATTCGCTTTTACACAAAACTATACGAGGCTAACTACCTGCTGCAACAACCCCGACAATTCGAAAGTAGCATTCTTAATATCCGAAATCCGGTTCTTGCCTTCTGTCGTAAGAGAAAAACGCATCTGACGCTTATCTTCCTTACCTATCAGACGGGTAATGAGCTTCTTTCCCTCGACAGAGCGAATGACCTTTGAAGTGTTGGAGGCAGACAAACCCAGTGCCTCGGCTATCTCACTGGAGGTAAGCTTAGGAGTATTGAGCAGCGTGCACAACAGCATTCCTTCATTCAGCGATAAATCATACATCTGCGTAAACTGCACCTCGAACTCGGCAATAGCCCGATAAACATCACGGATTTTACATAAAGTCTCCATATCTCGTCCTCCTATATAAATAAATTCACATTTGCCTTGTCCGCACGTTCCATATAGGTAGCCACGCCGCCGATGGTTACTTCATCCAGAAGTTCTTCGTGCCGAATGCCCATCATATCCATAGACATCTGGCAAGCAATGAATTCCACTCCCTGCGCCAATGCCTGCGAGCGCAACGACTCCAAAGAATCCACTCCCTTGCGCTTCATCAAGAAGCGCATCATGCGGCTGCCCATGCCAAACATATTCATCTGCGACAACTTCAGTTTCAAAGAGCTGGACGGCAGCATCATGCCGAACATCTTGCCGAAGAAGTCCTTCTGCACACTGGGTTTCTGCACTTTCTTCAAGACGTTCAGTCCCCAGAAGGTGAAGAAAATGGTTACTTTCTGTCCCGTTGCCGCTGCTCCGTTTGCTAGTACGAAGGTTGCCAGCGCTTTGTCCAGGTCGTCACTGAACAGAATCAGCGTCTTTCCCCTACCCCTGGCTGCGGAAACATTGGAAGCAGATGTACAAGCCGGAGCACCTTTCTCGATGACTACCGTATAGCGTCCTTTCTCGTCATGCTTCTCTATCAATTTATTTCCCGTTGTATCGCACCAGGCAGAAGCGTCGCGGGCAAAACCGGCATCGGTAGCCACAATCTCCACACGCTCACCCTCAGCAATGCTATCCATCGCCTTCTTCACCTGCATGATAGGTCCCGGACATTGCAAACCGCAAGCATTTATCTTCAACGTTTCCTTCTTGGACACTGATGCATCCGCAGGAACATCATCAGTAGCAGCCTCTACCGAAGAAGAAGAGCCGCCGCCTGCCGGAGCAGATGGAAACGGCAGAGGTGCTGTTGCCGTGGAGTAGGTCTTATAACCACCTATCAGATTGCGCACATTGCGATAGCCGCGCCCCATCAGGATGCGCAGGGACAGATAACCGCGCAGACCCACAGCACAGAAAAGCACTACCGGCTTGTCTGTAGGTATCTCTGCCAAATGTTCGCGCATTTCGTCCAACGGAATATTGACGGCTCCCGGAATGGTGCCGAAAGAGAATTCCTCGGGCGTACGGGTATCTATCAGCATCACTTTATCCTTCTCTTCTACCAGCTCGCGCCAAGAGATGACAGGCATAGCACCGCTGATAATGTTCGATGCTACATAGCCGCCAATAGCGATGGGGTCTTTGGCCGAGGAGAAAGGAGGCGCATACGTGTGCTCCGTCTCCATCAAATCGTAGACTGTGCCACCCCGCTTGATGAGTCCGGCTATCTGGTCGATTCGCTTGTCCACTCCCTCGTAACCGATACATTGCGCACCATAGAGTTTACCGGTTTTGGGATGGAAAGTCAGTTTCAAGGTCAAAGGCAGGGCATCCGGATAGTAACCGGCATGAGATGCCGAGTGAGTCACCGAGCTTTGATATTCCATGCCCCACTGCTTCAAGCGTTTGGCTGCAAGGCCCGTAGAGGCTACCGTCATGTCGAATACTTTGGCAATGGAGGTGCCGATAGCTCCTTCGTAGGAAACAGTATTGCCAAACACCATATTATCAGCAACGATACGTCCCTGGCGGTTGGCAGGATTTGCCAGATAATTGAGCCAGGGCTTTCCGGTCAGCGGATGAGGATATTCGATGGCATCGCCCACAGCATAGATGTCTTTTTCGGAAGTCTCCAAGTGTTCGTCTACCCAGATACCGCCCATCTCGCCCAGTTTCAAGCCGGCTTGTTGCGCCAATGCAGTGGCAGGACGCACACCGATGGAGAGTAACACCATATCGGCAGGAATGGCCTTTCCGCTTTTCAGGAATACGGTGATTCCGTTGTCCGTACGCTTGAAGTGGGTTACGCCTTCTTCCAGATAGAGGGAGACACCTTTCTGCAACAGATGCTGATGAATAGGTGCCGCCATAGAGAAGTCGATAGGCGCCATCACCTGATTACCCATTTCGACTACAGACACATGAACACCGGCATGATGCAGGTTCTCCGCCATTTCCAATCCGATGAAACCGGCACCTACCACCACGGCGCGTTTCACCTGCTTGTCCGAGATATAAGCCTTGATATGGTCGGTATCTTCTACATTGCGCAACGTGAAGATGCCTTCGGAATTAATGCCTTCCAAGGGGGGCTTCACGGGGTTAGCACCGGGAGAAAGCAAAAGTTTGTCATAGCTTTCATCGTACTCCTTGCCTTCCGCATTGCGTATGGTAACGGTCTTGTTTTTGGGATGGATGGCGATTACTTCATTCTGCACACGCACATCAATGCGGAAGCGCTTGCCGAAAGATTCGGGTGTCTGTACCAACAGCTTCTCGCGCTCTGCTATCACTCCACCTATATAATAAGGTAAACCACAATTAGCATACGAGATGTAAGGGCCTTTCTCCAATAAAAGGATTTCAGCCATTTCGTCCACTCTTCTCAGTCGGGCGGCTGCCGTGGCTCCACCTGCTACACCGCCAATGATTACATATTTCATAATTCTTCGTTTTTTAAGTTTGATGATGCAAAGAAAAGAGTTATTTTCAATAAAACATAATTTCCAAAGGAAAATATTATTAAAAGACTCATTTTTAATAAGAATAGGCATAAAAAAACGGATTATTACAAGTTTTTACACCTATAATAATCCGTTCAGTATGCAAGTTTTTATAAGCTTACCAACCAAGCCGAGCAAGACCGACAGCACTATACCATGAAGTAGAACGATAAGCGGCATTAGCAGCTTGAGCAGCAGCAGAAGTGGCAGTGGAAGGTATATAATGGCTAACCCCATTTGCCCGCTTCATGGAGAACATACCAACAGACATCGAATAAATCATTGGCGTTTTTTTCCAACAGACAGAAGCTGCATCATATGCTTGCTTCCATTCATCCAAGACAACTTCATCCACAACAAGTTTTTCCATCATTTCTACGAAATCATAATAGCCTACATAATAAGACGATCCTACTTTACGCTGATCATAATCAAAGACCGATGATCGAAGAACTTCCCTATCTGCTGTCACTCCCGACAAAGCATTTGCTGTAGCAGCAGCTAAGTTCTCAAGCTCAGAAGATTTCAGCACATCTATAGCAGTACCCATTGTCCAATTGCTATTACTCCCTATTTTTCCAGTATAAATTTCATCATAAGCAGCAAAAGTCCCAATAGCCATTTCTACCGCTGCACCTTTCTGAAATATAAATGGAAACATTCTATCATAGGCAGCACCTGGACCTGGATTCTCAGCAGGGAAACCAATATAGTAATCGCAACAATCACGCAACTCATACGCGACTTCCACCGACTGCATAAAGCAAGCATCAAACATAATAAAGTCAAAATGAGGGGCATTCTGTAATACCGATTTCAAGTCCTCAATATTCATATAATGCCCTCCTCCAGTCTTATCATTTCCTATCCAGCGAGTAGAAGGCAATGGAGTAGGTATCCATCCTTCCCCATGCGACCAATAAATCAAACCATAACTTTCCGCTTTATATAAAGAATTCCCAAACACATCATTGAATACCTCTTGTGTCTCAGCTACTCCACATGAATTTCTATCTTCGTATTCTTTGACTATTGTTTCAACAACAGTACCACCTTTATTTTCAATTTCAATCAAACGAGGAAATCCCGTATCTATATACACCAATAAATGCATATCAGATGTATTATCAATTGAAGCCATCCCAGCTTTCAATTCCTCCAAATCCCCATCCGTAAAGCTAGCCAATGGATTTATACTATTATCCGCTGCCATATATACCAGCACAGTACGTTTCCCATCAACCGGAGGATCAGGCATCGGGTCATCACCACGACACGCCGACATGAACAAGGGGAAAACGAAGAAAAAAAGAAGATATAGTTTTGTTTTCATACTTGAAATCTTATTCCTGCGGTTTTGCAAATGTGAAAGCCTCAGGCTTCACCACCTGCAAAACCATATTCTTACTCTTCTTATACTTACCTTTTACCTTTACAGCCTCTTTTTCCAACTTTTTCCTGTTTTCAGAGAAATAAATCATACAAGTATAGTCCGGCTTCTTCAGATTGTACTCCAGATAGTTCTTGAGCTGGTAAGTGTATAAATCACGCTTGGGCAAGAATCCATTCTTATCCAGCTCTACGCTGTCCAATACCTGGATGTCTGTATAATATACGATGGAGTCATTGAAAGAAGCCGCCACACCAAAAGCATATACAGCCTTTTCCTTATCTTTCATTGTAAAAGCCGAGCACAACGCAAAAACCAAAGCTACGGCACAAAGTATACGAACGTATTTCATTGAGTTATGAGTTATAAGTTATGAATTATCAATGGGGCAAAGATATAAAAAAAACCGCACGCCTACTAAAGACGTACGGTTTTTTAATTCCTTCTATTTGTCGGAAACTAATATTTCTTATTTATCCCAAATAAGATTTGAGCAATTTACTACGATTACTTTGTCTTAATCTTCTGATTGCTTTTTCCTTAATCTGACGCACACGCTCACGGGTCAAGCCGAATTTGTCGCCGATTTCCTCTAATGTCATTTCCTGCTGTCCGATACCGAAAAACATCTGTATGATTTCTTTTTCCCTATCGGTTAACGTAGAAAGAGCTCTATCAATTTCCCTCGCAAGAGACTCGTTCACCAAAGAGCGGTCAGCCATAGGGGAGTCATCGTTGACCAACACATCGAGCAAGCTGTTGTCCTCTCCCTCTACGAAAGGTGCGTCTACCGAGATATGACGGCCTGACACCTTCAGCGTATCAGAGATTTTGTCAACAGGGATTTCCAGTTCATCGGCAAGCTCTTCGGGAGACGGACGACGTTCGTTTTCCTGCTCGAACTTGGAAAAGGCCTTGCTGATTTTATTCAGCGAACCCACCTGGTTCAACGGAAGACGTACAATACGCGACTGCTCTGCCAAAGCCTGCAGAATGGACTGACGTATCCACCATACTGCATAACTGATGAACTTGAAACCACGTGTTTCATCGAACTTTTCGGCAGCCTTGATCAGTCCTAAATTACCCTCGTTAATCAAGTCGGGCAAACTCAAACCTTGGTTTTGGTACTGCTTGGCCACAGATACAACGAAACGCAGATTGGCACGTGTCAATTTCTCCAGTGCAACACGGTCACCCTTGCGGATGCGCTGAGCGAGCTCCACTTCCTCTTCAACAGTAATGAGGTCTTCGCGACCGATTTCCTGCAAATACTTGTCAAGAGAAGCGCTCTCTCTGTTAGTGATACTTTTTGTAATTTTAAGTTGTCTCATTCTTATAATACAGATTTGGGTTGCAAAGGTACGACAAATTATTTTGTTACAATAATTTCATCCCAACTTTTTCACCTTATTTATATCTTATCCTATATAACAAAAAGGATGCCGGTATGTATTGTACCGACACCCCCTTTTTCGCTATTGTTAGCTAATATTACAATCTTCTTACCTAACTATCCCTATTTTTTATTCTTGAGTCAAATCAACGGCATACATTGCACGTTTTCCTGACGGGAACATACCGGTGATGAACAAACCTTGCTCAGGAGACTTTCTTGCCTCTTTCATCGCCTTTTCCAAATCGTCCACCGTCTTCATCGGCACTCCGTTGGCTTTCAGAATGATGAAGCCCTTGCGGATACCTGCATCGGCCATCTTGCCATTGGTTACCCCGGTAACTTCCAGACCGTAACCCAGGTTCAACTGCTTCTTCAGCTCGGAAGATACGGGCTTGAAGGCTGCACCCAAGATTTCCATTCCGGCATCCTTCACTACCTTCGTAGTGCCTTGCTCATTCTTCAGCGTGATTTCGAATTCCTTTTCCTTCTTGTCACGAACCACCGTTACCTTCACTTTATCGCCCGGACGGTGTTTTGCCAGCATTTCCTGCAAATCCGAGAACTTGTGAATCTTCTTGCCGTTCAATGCTATGATTACATCGTTTTCCTTCAAGACGCCGGCAGCGGAACCACCTTCAACAACTTCGGCCACATAGATACCCTCTTTCACGCCAAGTTCGTCGGCCTTCTTCTTCAGTTCTTCGGTCCAGCGTTCGTCCATCTGCAGGTCTGTGCTCAAATCACTACCCTTGATACCAAGAAGCGCGCGTTGCACGGTACCAAACTGTTTCAAGTCGGCTACCACCTTTGTCATAATGCTGGTAGGGATGGCAAAACCATAGCCGGAATAAGCACCCGTGGGTGAGTAAAGCATGGCATTGATACCAACCAGCTCGCCTTTGGCATTCACCAACGCACCACCACTATTACCTTGGTTGATGGCAGCATCCGTCTGAATGAAAGACTGGATGTTTGCAGCTTGTCCGTTGGAGGCAGAAGAGCCAATGGAACGGGCTTTTGCACTGACGATACCAGCTGTTACGGTAGAGTTCAGGTTGAACGGATTACCTACCGCCAATACCCATTCTCCCACCTTCAACTGGTCGGAGTCACCAACCGGAATTGTCGGGAAGTCATCCCCTTCAATCTTAATCAATGCCAAGTCCGTGCTGGGGTCAGTACCGATGATGCGTCCTTTCAGCTCACGGTCGTCATTCAGTTTCACAGTGATTTCATCAGCACCTTCCACCACGTGATTGTTCGTCACAATATATCCGTCTTTGGAGATGATGACACCCGAACCGAAACCTACACGCGGCTGGGTCTGTATCTGGCGCTGGCGTCCACGACCGTCTCCAAAGAAGAAGTCAAAAATATCCGGCTGTTCTTGCACCGTCTGGGTCTTACTCAACTGAGTGGCACGTATATGCACTACAGCATGGAGCGAACTCTCCGCTGCTTGTGTCAAATCCACAGGCTGGGCATCCGTTGCATGGAAAGCCGCCGGTAGCAGATTATTGGGGTTCTGTTGGAACAACTCGCTGAATGCGGCAGGCTTTTCCTTATTCAGCATCTTATAAGTGGTCAATCCAGCCACTCCAGAGCTCAGGAGCACGATAGCCGCAACTCCAAGGATGTTTTTTGTTGTCTGTTTCATACTATTCTTCCTATTCTTTAAATTGTTAATATTCAAGTTTCGTTTAACATTACGACGTTAAAATAACGACAAAAAACGTTCAGTTATTCCGCTTGTCACTCTTTTTTGTTCTCTTTTAACAGAGGATATTTAGGGCTTAACAGCGGTTAACGGCAAAGACTGACAAATTAGCATTTATGTACGATTGCTGACTGTTAAAGAACTGACAGATAGGGCATAAAAAGACGCATCACCCGTTGCGGCCGAAACGGATGATGCATTTGGGGTAAACAGATGATGCGTTTATACCAAACAGATGATGTGTTCGGGCTGAACGCATCATCTGTTTTTAGAGGGCAGATAGCACCTTAATAATTCAAGTAATCAATGTCCATGTGGTAGTCCCACTGCGGGAAGTAGAGGTTACCTCCCTCCCACTCCACCTCGCCACGCTGGAAGTCGACGGTCTCGCTGCGGGGATACTGCTTTTCGGGCTGTAGCGGCATGCCGTAATCAGTGTTCACAATCATGCGCCAAGAGTCTATACCACCCAGGAAGAAATATTCTTCGTCGGCATTGCGGGCAAAGGCAGGAATGCCGAATGACTGGTCGACAGGCACCCAACCCACACCCTCGAAGTAGACTTCTGCCCAATCGTGCAGATTCCATGCACGGGGATGCATCATGAAGCCGCTCTGGAAATGTGCGGGAATACCACTGATGCGGCAAAGCGTAATGAACAGCAGGCTGACTTGGCCACAGTCTCCGTGACGGTTGTCCAACACATATTCCGGGATATTCTCAATGGTGGAATATTCGCGTGCAGAAGCCCACGGGAAGTTGTCATTCACCCAACGGAAGATACGTTTGGCTTTCAGGTAGGGGTTGGTTTCACCGGCTGTCAATTTGGCAGCAAGTTCGCGCAAGCGCGGGGAAAAGACGATATGCTTCTCACGCTCGGCAGTATATTCCTTATAAAGGGCGGTTGTCGTATCATAGGGCTGCACGTCTTCCGGCTTCAGATTATGCCATTCGCCGTTGGCGGTAAACTCAAAGGTTTCGGAGAATACGGTCGGTTCGCCTTCGACAGCACGTTTCTCCATGTACAATGTACTGTGACGGCACTCGGGCGACGAAAAGGTGTATTGCGGTTCGCTGGCCGAAATGAACTTGACATCCTGCTGCCGGGCCTGGTCCTGACGGGGATAGGGTAACCAGCAACGGATGATTTTCCCGGCAGGCACGGCATTGGTATCTACGGTCAACGTGTAGGTGACGCGCATGCGCTTCGGCGCAACAATGGCCTTGCCCTCTTTCTTCACAGCAGAAATGATTTCGGGCAGGTTCTCCATATTCACTTTCTCGCTGCCACTCGGCGAAGAACCTTCCTTGGCTATCTTGATGTCATAGCAAGTGGAGTCCACACGAAACAGATTAGGTCCGGCATTACGGAAATAGCGTTTCTCTCCATCCAGCATCATGCACTCCAAAGCTTTGGAAGCTTCCCACTGGCGCATCTGCTCATCGGTCACGTCGGGAATATACTTGCGGATATAGTCCTTCACCTGGGATTCCGTCATACAGAAATCCGTAAGCAGACGTTGGTGCAGGTCGTCCTCCCAATTATAGGGCTTGCTCTCGGACTTCGTGCTGCATGCAGAAGCTATCACAAACAGAGCGACGGTATACAATAGCTTTCTCATAACTTCACCACTCCAATACCCGGCAAATCGGGCAACGTTATCTTACCTTTCACAACCTCCATACCCTTGAAACGGTCGTTCGCAATCAGCAGACTACCGTCCAAGTCGGCAAAGTCCACTGCCGGAGAGAATTGAGAGGCAGCGGTAATGGCACAAGAGGTCTCGGTCATACAGCCTACCATCACTTTCATGTCCAATGCACGTGCCAAAGTCACCATCTTCCAGGCTTCGCGCATGCCGGTACACTTCATCAGCTTGATGTTGATGCCCGTAAAGGCACCCTTCAAGCCTGCCACATCCTTCAGACGCTGAATGGACTCATCGGCAAATATGGGCAACGGGCTTTGCTGGGTGACCCATGCAATATCGTCCAGTTGTTCCTTGGGCATCGGTTGCTCTATCATGACAATTCCTTTTTCGTGCAGCCAATGTATCATATCGAGCGCATGATGTTTGTCTTTCCAGCCCTGGTTGGCATCAATGGCAATCGGAAGGTCTGTCACCGAACGGATGGTCTCTATCATTTCTTTGTCGTTCTCCCGCCCCAGCTTCACTTTAAGGATATTGAACCGGTCGGCACACTCTTTCGTCTTTTCACGCACCACGTCGGCCGTATCAATACCGATGGTGAAAGTTGTAGAGGGAGTCTTTTCCTTGTCCAACCCCCATATCTTATACCAAGGGGCTTGCAACAGTTTGCCCACAAGGTCGTGCAAGGCGATGTCCACAGCAGTTTTAGCAGCGGAATCCCCTGCCGAGAGGCTGTCTATATAAGCCAGTATATCTTCCAGCTGAAAGGGGTCTGAGAATTGGCCGATAACATCCTGCACCTTCTTCAGAAAAGCCAGTACACTGTCCATCGTGCCTAATTCGTGTTGCAGGTACGGGGGCATGGAGGCTTCACCATAACCGATAATGCCATCATATTCTATCTCGACTTGAACGTCGGGAGTGGTAGTACGCGAGTAGGTGGCCACTGTAAAGACATGGCGCAATTTCAGTTCATAGGGGAAGAAACGCAGTTTCATTTTGGGGGTTACACCTGCCCTACTGTTCACGTTGAACAAGGAAGGAGCGTCATTTCCTCCGGCAAATACATGATTGATTGCCATGCCTGAGCCGAGTGCGGCAAAAGCGGCGGTTTTCAGGAAATCTCTTCTGTTTGACATAATTGTGTGTGTATTAAATGTGCCAATATGCTAATGGGCTAATGTGCCAATGGGCTGCGCTATGTATATGCTACGTTATGTTTGTACCGTCACGCCGCAGGTCATTGGCATATTGGCACATTAGCACATTATTACATTGAATAAAATGGATTCGTTTCCGTTGTATTGAGCGACGCCTCCTTATTTATATAAGGTAACACGCGCGTAGCGAACAACAGTCTACCGAGGTTGTATTCATCGAACAGCTCGTCGTCGGGGCTGAAGCTATTGACGCGCACATCGCCTTGCGAATGGATGAAACGCTTGTTACCGATATACATGCCGACATGTACCACACGTTCCTTGCGTTCCGGCGTCGCCTTGCGCCCGAAGAAAATCAAATCGCCCGGCTGGAGGTTACTGAAATCAGGAGCGATATCGATATGCTCACCCACGTATGCCTGCTGGGAAGCATCCCGCGGAATGATGATGTCGTGCATGAAAAGAACGGTGCGCATGAAGCCGCTACAATCCACCCCTTTGGAGGAAGTGCCAGCCCAAAGATAAGGGATGCCCATCATGCTATGCGCCGTGGCTATAATGCTGGCGGCATCCTGCTTCAAGGTGGCACGCCATTTCTTCTCAGGCATGGAGATGGATTTGGAGATATATCCCTGACGACCGTCGGGATAAGCCACCTTATAAAAGGCACCTTTTGTCCCCTCCCACTTCAGGCGGTTTCCTGCAGCAACATCAGAGACGGTCTGCGATGCCTGGCTGGGCTGTGAGTAGACAAAGCCATAATGCGAAGTCACCACTATTTTCTCTGCATTGTTCCAAGCGGTCAGCTCTTCCCGCGTGACGGGATGTATGCCTACTCGGTGTACCCATGCAATGTAGTTGTCCGGTGTCTGGATACGGTACCAGCCGTCGCGCTGCAACACCCGCACCGGCATACCCATCAAGCCTTGCGTCATCATTTCTGAAGAGAAATCCGGGGCTACCCGAAGATTGCACACAGACACATTGACAATGCCATACGTCTTGCCTTCAAGTCCGGCCTCATCCGGAAGCACTTGCAGACAATCCATCACCGCATATCCTTTCTTTGCCAAACCATCCAGCAAAGCCGTCTTTGCCTCTGCCGAAGTGGTGACACCACGCAACATCACATTCTTTCCGGAGAAAGAGTAATCCACATCGAACAAAGCCACGCGCTTGTCCGGTGCAAACTTTTGTTTCAAACTGTCAGCGAGTTGCGCCACTTCTGCAGGTATTGTACGGTCACCCACTTCCGAAGCGACAGCAAAAAGCGGGATTAACAGAAATAAAGAAAAAAGAGAGGATAACTTTTTCATTGGCCAAAAGGATTTGGGGGTTATTACTAATAGCAAAGCTACGAATTTATTCCGAAATAGATACATGTTTTTAAGATAATTAAGGGTAAAGAATGAAGAATGAAGGATTCATCCGTACTGCATCCGCACACTGCACAACAAATTCTTCATCCTTCATTCTTCATTCTTCATTAATATTCCGTATCTTTGTACCCTATAAAGCAGTTGGTCGGTCTGTCGCTTGCGCCTCGTGCGTATGAGGAAAGTCCGGGCAACACAGAGCGTCCCACTTCCTAACAGAAAGCTGTCCGTGAGGGTAGAGTAACGTAGAAGAAAATAACCGCCGTCGCCCTTGGGCTACGGTAAGGGTGAGAAGGTGGGGTAAGAGCCTACCAGTCTTGTGGCGACACAAGGGCTGTGCGTCTTGGGAGTTGTAAGGTCATGTAAACCGACGTTATGAGAGTTGCTCGCTCCATGTCGGAGGGTAGACCGCTAAAGCTTGTATGGTGACATGCGGCTCAGATAAATGACAGACACTTCTTTAATGGAGAATGGATAATGAAGAATGGATAATTCCTAATTAGGCTTTTTCAGAAACAGAAGAACAGAACCCGGCTTACAGACTGACTGCTTTTTTATTGACAATGGATAATCGAGATAATAGCATGAACAAGCGTATTGCTGCCCTTTGGAAATTCCTCACCTACGACATCTGGCGTATTACGGAAGATGAAGTCACGCGAACGACCTTTTCCGTATACAATATCATCAAGACGATTTATCTTTGCATCAACCGCTTCACCAAAGACCGGATAGTAAACAAAGCCTCGGCGCTGACTTACAGTACGCTGCTTGCCATCGTGCCTATTCTTGCCATTTTGTTTGCCATAGCCCGCGGTTTCGGATTCGATAATCTGATGGAAAGCCAGATTGTCAACGGTTTCGGCGGTCCTACGGAAACCACGGAAGTCATCCTGCAATTCGTGAATTCGTATTTGTCTCAAACCAAGAGTGGAATATTCATCGGAGTGGGTCTGATTATGTTGCTGTGGACAGTCCTGAATCTAATCAACAATATGGAAATCACCTTCAACCGCATCTGGCAGGTGAAAAAGGCGCGCAGCATGTACCGCAAAATAACGGATTACTTCTCTATGCTTCTGCTGATGCCCATTCTGCTGGTGGTGTCCGGTGGTCTTTCCATCTTCATGAGTACGATGGTGAAGAACCTCGAAGACTTTACCCTGCTGGCTCCCGTCGGCAAGTTTATGGTGCGCCTCATCCCCTTCGTGCTGACCTGGTTCATGTTTACAGCACTGTACGTCTTTATGCCGAATACAAAGGTCAAGCTGAAACACGCACTCATATCCGGTATTCTGGCAGGTACGGCACACCAGGCATTCCAATTCCTTTACATCAGCAGCCAGTTGTGGGTTTCCCGTTACAATGCCATCTATGGTAGTTTTGCCGCCCTTCCGATGTTTCTGCTATGGTTGCAGGTATCCTGGACCATCTGCCTATTCGGTGCCGAACTGACCTACGCCGGACAGAATATCCGGAACTTCAGCTTCGACAAGGATGCGCGCAATATCAGCCGGCGCTACCACGATTTTATCTCCATCCTGATAATGTCTCTCATAGCCAAGCGCTTTGAACAAGACGCCCAGCCCTATACAGCCGAAGAGATATCCGAAGAGTGCCAGATTCCCATCCGGCTGACACACGAAACCCTTTATGAATTGCAGGAAATCAACCTCCTACATGAAGTGGTGACCGATGAAAAGAGTGAAGACATCGCTTACCAGCCTTCCATGGATATCAACAAAATGAATGTGGCCCTCCTACTGGACAAACTGGACACGCACGGCTCAGAAGATTTCAAAATTGATAAAGAAAATGAATTCAACAACCAATGGGGAGCATTGCTGAAGGCACGGGAGGAATACTACAAGAATGCAAGCAAGGTGCTGCTGAAGGATTTGTAAGCACGCGGAAGTCTTTCCGGAAACTCCGTATCTGCTTTCTTTTTGATTATTTTTTAGACGCGGATGACGCGGATTGGAATATTAAAAAAATCCGCGTCATCTGCGTCATCTGTGTCTAAAAAGTAAATCACCGATATTTCTCAGGCTCCACGGCACGAGTCATATCATAGGCACGGTCACTCTGACGGGATGCCACTAATTGCAGGAAATCGTCCATAGTGCCGTTACCTTATTTATATTGTATCATGCGGCTGATGTACTTACCAATGATATCGAACTCCAGATTCACCACACTGCCCACTTTGAAAGCATGGAAATTGGTATGCTCAAAGGTGTAAGGAATAATGGCCACCTGGAAAGTATCGTCGGTGGGATTGCACACGGTCAGGCTGACACCATTGACCGTTACCGAGCCTTTGTCTACCGTGATGTAGCCGCGCTTTGCCATCTCCTTGTCAAAAGCATACCGGAAAGTAAAGTAATAGCTTCCTTCCGCATCCTTTATATCGATGCAAGTGGCAGTCTGGTCCACATGTCCTTGAACGATATGGCCATCCAGCCGGCCGTTCATCATCATACTACGCTCCACATTCACTTCATCTCCCACCTGCAACAAGCCAAGATTGGAACGGTCCAGCGTTTCCTTCATGGCCGTCACGGTATAGGTATCATCTGTCAGACTGACTACCGTCAGGCAAACACCGTTGTGAGACACACTCTGGTCTATTTTTAATTCACTGACGAATGAACACTTGAAAGTAAAATGTACATTCTCCTGGTCTTTGACCATCGCCACCAATGTGGCACATTCTTCTACTATTCCGGAAAACATGGTTCTATATACTTTTAGGTTATACGCGATTTATTATTAATATGCGCAAAGATACAAAAAGCCCTTCGTATAGGTACAAAAAAAAGGAAGCTTTTCACAAAGCCTCCTTTTTCAGTTTTCAATAGGTATTAGTTTTTTTTTTAAGGTAAAAAGATTGTTTTCAGGATAACGATGCAAATATAGGCGCTTTTCGTGATACTAACCAAATTAAAAAACATGTCTTATAACATCTTTTTGAAAAATCATTTAAGTTTATTATCATTTCAAAGCATTTTTCTACACCTGCAATCGTTTTCAATGGACAAATATAAGGCTATTTTCCATGAAACACTGAAATTATCCTAAAATTTTGTTTATTTCTTATCATTTAAGTAGTGTTCGTCTGTCTGCCCGCTATGTTTTAACACTTTTGCGTCGATAAAGAACACTATTTCTTCGGCAATATTCGTGATGTGGTCGCCGGAGCGCTCCAATTTGCGGAACACGCTCACCAGATTCAGACAAGAGAGTGCACTCTCCGGATGCCGGCTGATGTAGTCGGCAAGAATGGCAGTGGCCTCCGCATTGATTTCGTCCAGCATATTGTCCTTTGCAAACACAGCGGTAGCCAATTCTTGGCTCTCCTCCTGAAGTGCCTGCTTGGCAAGCTCGAGCATGGAGAGCACCTGGGCTATCATCTCTTCGAGACGGAGTTGCTTGACCAGCTCAGTATCCAATGCCGGTTCATGGCAGTTGAGGGCAAAGCGGGCGATGCCTTCTGCAAAGTCGCCCAGACGCTCCAGGTTCGTATTGATTTTGAGCATGGCAAGCACAAAGCGCAGGTCGATGGCAACGGGGTTGTAAAGGGCAATGATGTCTTCCACGTCGCTGTCTATTTTCAGTTCGAAAGCATTGACGCGACGTTCGCGCACCAATACCTGCTGGGCCAGTTCCCGGTCCAGCGTAAGCACGGCATCACCTGCACGGTCGAGCTGATTATATACCAGGGTCCACATTTCGTCTATTTCCTTTTTCAGCAAGACGAGTTCAGATTCGATAAACTTCACCATAATGTTTCTATTTTAAGATTACTTTTGTACAACTTATTTTTGCTTGTATGGAACAATCCGCTACCCGAAGCGTCCCGTGATGTAGTTCTGCGTCTCCACCTTATCGGGATTCGTAAATATCTTCCGGGTATCTCCAAACTCCACCATCTGCCCCATATAGAAGAAAGCCGTATTATCACTGACACGCGCTGCCTGTTGCATGTTGTGGGTGACGATGACGATAGTGTACTGCTTCTTCAACTCGTGGATAAGCTCTTCCACCTTGGCAGTGGAGATGGGGTCGAGGGCGGATGCCGGCTCATCCATCAGCAGGACTGAAGGAGACACCGCCATGGCACGGGCTATGCAGAGACGTTGCTGCTGACCGCCGGAGAGGGCGTAGGCAGAGACTTTCAGCTTGTCCTTCACCTCGTCCCAAAGAGCGGCGCCTTTCAGGGTTTCTTCCACCCGCTGACGGATGAAGGCGTTATCGGTGATGCCATTCACACGGAGTCCGTAGGCAACGTTCTCGAAGATGCTTTTTGGGAAAGGATTGGGGCGCTGGAACACCATGCCCACGTTCTTGCGGAGTTCATCCACTTGCACTCCTTTTCCATAGATGTCTTGTCCGTCAATGCGTATCTCGCCAGTCAGACGGGTGTCGGGAATCAAATCGTTCATGCGGTTCAGCAGGCGCAGGAAGGTAGACTTTCCACAGCCCGAGGGACCGATGAAGGCTATCACAGACTTCTCCTCAATGTCCATGCTGATGCCTTTCAGGGCATGGAAATCGCCATACCAGAAGTTCACGTCAAGGGTTTCTATCTTGTTCTTCATACCTATTGTATATGTTTTCAATTCGTCTTAATCTTCTTCTCAAAGTATTTCCGCAGGGCGTTCGCCAGCAGGTTCACCAGGAGGATAATGAGTATCAGCACCAGTGCCGTGCCGTAGGCAATGGGAAGCTGCGCTTCCATATCGGTGCCGCTGGTAGAGATGACGTAGAGGTGATAAGGAAGCGCCATGCACTGGTCGAAGATACTTGTAGGCAGCTGTGGCAGGAAGTAGGCGGCACAGGTGAAAAGGATGGGTGCCGTCTCGCCCGAAACACGCCCCAGCGCCAGAATCAGTCCGGTGATGATATTGGGTATCCCCATCGGCAGGATGACATGCCAGATGGTCTGAAGCTTGGTAGCTCCCAACGCGCGGCTTCCCTCACGCATGCTGTCGGGGATGGCTTTCAGCGCTTCTTCCGTGGTGCGGATAACCAAAGGCAGACTTAGCAGACCCAGCGTCAACGAACCTGCCAGGATGCTGTCTCCAAAATCCATATAGTTGACAAACAGCGCCATGCCAAACAGACCGAACACGATAGAAGGGATGCCGCTCAGATTATTCGTCATCATCCGTATGAAGCGTACCACCCAGCCTTTCGGCACATACTCATTCATATAAATACCGCTCATCACTCCCACCGGAAAGGCAAATAAAGCACTGCCCGCCATCAAGCAGAACGTACCTACAATGGCAGGAAGGATTCCACCGGCAGTCATACCGTTGGTAGGAGCCGTAGTGAGGAACTCCCAATTGATAACTCCTATACCTTTATATATAATGAAACCGAGGATAGCAAAAAGAATCCCCACCACACTCAGGCTCAACAGACGGAACAAGCCGAATGCCATGTTTTGCGAAAGATGCTTTCTATTGACCATATCTACCTTCTTTTATTTTCGTCTTGGCGAAACTGCTTCCACCGTGAAATTTATCAATAAACTGATGAAGAACAGCACGACACCCAGTAGGAACAATGCTTCGTAGTGAGGTCCGCCGGCAGGTGCCTCGCCCAGCTCCGCGGCAATCGTTGCCGGAATGGTGCGCAGCGGTTCCAGGATGGTATGGGGAATGACGGCGGCGTTGCCCGTCACCATCAGCACAGCCATCGTCTCGCCCACCGCACGGCCGATGCCCAACACCACTCCGGAGGTGATGCCCGAAATGGAGTAAGGAATCACTACCTTATATATAGTCTGCCATTGCGACGCTCCCAGTGCCAGACTGGCTTCACGCATAGCACGAGGGCAGTTTCTCATCGCATCTTCCGTCACCGTAATGATGGTGGGCAGCGCCATAATGGCAAGCACAATACTGCCCGCCAGCCCGCTCTCACCGACCGGCAAGTCGAAGACCTGCTGCAAAAAAGGTACAATGACAATCAAACCGAAAAAGCCGTAAACCACCGACGGTATGCCACTCAGCAACTCAATGATAGGTTTCAGCAGATTCCTTACCCGGGAATTGGCTACCTCCGACATATAGATTGCCACCGACAGACCAAACGGCAGTGCAAAAAGGATGGCAAACAGACTGACCCACAACGTCCCCGTAATGAGCGGCAAAAAGCCGAACTGCGCAGCAGGTGTTGCCGTGGGAAACCATTCAGCACCGGCAAAGACGTCCTTCACCGAGATGGTGTTGTCTTTCAGCAGATGCACCGAGTCCGGACGAACGACGAACTGCTGCGGTACGAAGGCTATAATGCCAGGCGTACGCTCCACCAGCTCCGTAATGCAAGCACCTGCATTTTCATAGGAAGCGCCCAACTGCTCTTCCGTATAATACTGTGTGATGTCCTCCAAACGGAAAAGGCGGATAGGAAGGTCCTCCCCCCCCACTTCGTTCCAGTTTGTCAGCTCTTCATCAAAGACATCCTTTATCTGTGCCGGAGTCAGTTCGCTCACCCGGTTCTCCTTATTCAAGGCCAATACATACCCTTCTTCTATCACCTTGCTGCTGAACAAGCCCAGCGCTTCGGAAAAGAGGAACACGACGATAAGTACGATGGTAAGACTCGTCACAAAGCCGCTACAAGCCAGTATACCTTCTACAATCTTCTCAAAAATCTTTTTCATGTTGCCTATTGATTTCTGTATGCAAAGGAACGGGCCGGATGTTAAGGCAGTGTGACTAACGTTTGAAAGAAATGTTTCAAAGGTGTTACAAAACTGTTACAACGACTTAAAGTACACCCCATGTAACACATTTGTAATATCCATTGCCTTAATTTGCATCATGCGTTGAGCCAGATTACATGATGCATACCATCGGTTTACATCATGTGTTTGCCCCAATTGCATTATCTGTTTACCCTATTTGCATCATGTGTTTTATGAAGACAAGAGAATTACTTCTACTCCTCGCACTGACAGCCACCACTGGCATGCAGGCGCAACGCATCAAAGGCAGCGACACCGTGCTCCCCATAGCGCAGCAGACCGCCGAACGCTTTATGACCCTAAACCCCTCTGCCCGTGTCACCGTGACCGGCGGCGGAACCGGTGTCGGTATTTCAGCCCTGCTGGACCAGACCACGGACATCGCCATGGCTTCCCGCGCCATCAAGTTCAGCGAAAAGATGAAGGCCAAAGCCGCCGGAGAAGACTTGGCAGAAGTTCCCATCGCCTACGATGCCCTTGCCGTAGTGGTCCACCCCTCCAACCCAGTGAAACAACTGACCCGCCAACAACTGGAAGATATCTTCCGGGGCAAAGTCACCAACTGGCAGCAAGTGGGCGGAGACGACCGCAAAATCGTAGTCTACTCCCGCGAGACTTCCTCCGGTACCTACGAGTTCTTCAAGGAAAGCGTACTGAAAAACAAGAACTACATGAGCAGCAGTCTCTCCATGCCTGCCACGGGAGCCATTATCCAATCCGTCAGCCAAACTCGCGGAGCCATCGGATATGTGGGTCTAGCCTATGTATCACCGCGTATCAAGACACTCGCCGTTTCATACGACGGGCAGCATTATGCCGCTCCCACGCTGGAGAATGCCATCAATAAGACTTATCCGATAGTACGCCCGCTATACTATTATTATAACCGGAAAAACGCTTCGGTCATAGCCCCTCTGCTCGATTTCATTTTGTCTGCCGCAGGACAGAAAATCATCAAAGAGAGCGGATATATCCCGGTACATAACGAATAAATCTTCATTCTTCATTCTTCATTCTTCATTTTTTTACCCTATCTTTGTCCCCACGATACGAAAATAGTAACATTATGGCAGAAATAAAGAGCGAAGAAACAAGCGAAAAAAAGAGCTTGAACTTCATTGAGCAAATAGTAGAAAACGATTTGAAAGAAGGTAAAAACGGGGGAAAAGTACAAACACGCTTCCCGCCCGAACCGAACGGTTACCTCCACATCGGACACGCCAAGGCCATCTGCCTTGATTTCGGTATTGCCGCCGCACACGGCGGTGTCTGCAACCTGCGTTTCGATGACACCAACCCCACCAAGGAAGATGTGGAATATGTAGAAGCCATCAAGGAAGACATCCAGTGGCTGGGCTACAAATGGGGTAACGAATATTACGCTTCCGACTATTTCCAGCAATTGTGGGACTTCGCTATCCGCCTCATCAAGGAGGGCAAGGCATACATCGACGAACAGACTTCCGAGCAGATTGCCGCCCAGAAAGGAACTCCCACCCAGCCCGGTGTGGAAAGTCCCTACCGCAACCGTCCTATCGAAGAAACACTGGATTTGTTCCAGAAGATGAACAGCGGCGAGATTGAGGAAGGTGCCATGGTGCTCCGCGCCAAGATAGACATGGCAAGCCCCAACATGCACTTCCGCGACCCTATCATCTACCGTGTAGTGAAGCATCCGCACCATCGCACGGGCACCACTTGGAAGGCTTATCCGATGTACGACTTTGCCCACGGGCAAAGCGACTTCTTCGAAGGCGTGACACACTCGCTCTGCACACTGGAGTTTGTGCCCCACCGTCCACTCTACGATCTCTTCGTGGACTGGGTGAAGGAAGGCAAAGACCTCGACGATAACCGCCCCCATCAGTATGAGTTCAACAAACTGAACCTCAGCTATACGCTGATGAGCAAGCGCAACCTGCTGACTCTAGTCAAGGAAGGCTTGGTAAACGGTTGGGACGACCCCCGTATGCCGACTATCTGCGGTTTCCGCCGTAGGGGATACTCTCCGGAGTCCATTCATAAGTTCATCGACAAAATAGGATATACAACCTACGATGCGCTCAATGAATTCGCCCTGCTGGAAAGCGCCGTGCGCGAGGACTTGAACGACCGCGCCACCCGCGTATCTGCCGTACTGAATCCGGTGAAGCTTATCATCACCAACTATCCCGAAGGGCAAGTGGAAGAGATGGAAGCCGTCAACAACCCCGAGCATCCCGAAGAAGGCAACCACGTCATCGAATTCAGCCGCGAACTCTGGATGGAGCGCGACGATTTCATGGAAGATGCCCCAAAGAAATACTTCCGCATGACACCGGGACAAGAGGTACGTCTGAAGAACGCGTACATCGTGAAGTGTACCGGCTGCAAGAAGAACGACGCCGGTGAAATCACCGAAGTATATTGCGAATATGACCCTGATACCAAGAGCGGTCTGCCCGGAGCCAACCGTAAGGTGAAAGGCACCATCCATTGGGTAAGTTGTGCCCACTGCCTCGAAGCAGAAGTGCGCCTCTACGACCGTCTGTGGAAAGTGGAGAACCCGCGCGACGAGCTTGCCGCCATCCGCGAAGCGAAGAACTGCGACGCACTGACAGCCATGAAAGAAATGATCAACCCCGACTCCCTGAATGTGCTGCCCTGCTGCTACATCGAGAAGTACGCTGCCGGCATGCAGCCCCTCTCCTACCTGCAGTTCCAACGTATCGGTTATTTTAATGTTGACAAAGATTCTACGCCAGAAAAAATGGTATTCAACCGTACTGTAGGTCTGAAAGACGTTTGGGGTAAAATCAATAAATAAGAATATGAGTAAAAAAAACCTGCTGTCCGGAAGAGACAAAGAACTGCAAGAAATGGCAGAACAATATGAAGCTGCCAAAGCAGAGAACAGAACCATCTATCTGGACGCAGACGACTTAGCCGACCTCGCAGACTGGTATGCCGTGCATCATAAATATGCCATGGCTACCGAGGTCGTAGAGTATGGCTTGGGAATACATCCGAATAATACAGCCCTGCTGGTGGAACAGGCATACTTGTTCCTCGACACCCAGCATAAAGAGCAAGCCAAGGATATATTGGAACGGATTGCCGAAGAATCTTCCGAAGTGAAAGTGCTGAAAGCCAACCTACTGTTGGGCGAAGGCAAAGAAGAAGAAGCGGAAGCGATACTCGATAGTATAGACGATAAGGACGACCTAGCCAACATCGTCGATGTATCCTATATGTACATAGACATGGGATTCCCGGAAAAAGCATTGACATGGCTGACGCGCGGACTCGAAAAATATGCCGAAGAAGAAGCCTACCTTGCCGTCACCGGCGATTGTTACTACGCCCAGGGACTGTTTGAAAAAGCCACCTTCTTCTTCAATAAGCTGATTGACAAGAATCCGTATTCAGCTCCTTACTGGTTTGGACTGGCCCGTTGCTACTTTGACCAGCAGATGTTCGACAAAGCAATCGAAGCATGCGACTATGCCACGGTGGCCGATGACGAGTTTGCCGATGCCTACCTGATGAAAGGACATTCCTTCTTCCAATTGGGAAATGAGGAAAGTGCCATGGAGAACTACCTGCAGGCCGAAAAATTCCATCTTGTCTCCCACGGTTTCATCAACACCTTCATCGGCCTGAACAAAGCCTCCAAAGGAGAGTGGAAAGAAGGATACGACTATCTGGAAAAAGCCATAACAGCCGAAGACAGCCATGACTTCGCCTTGCCTTCTCTTTATGCCAATGCAGCCCTATGCCTGCACAAGATGGGAAAGAAACGCAAAGCACACCAGTATTGTAAAAAAGCATACGACCTGGCACCCGAAGAGATAGACCCGTACCTGATTGAGGGACGCATCTACATGGAAGAAGGTGAGTATGAGAAAGGTGTGAAGAGATGGGCCAAAGCCTTAGAGTATGCCCCCTATGCGGATACCTGGCACGAAATAGGCATGTGTAGCATGGAAATAGGACAACTGAGCTATGCCAAGCTGGCCTTTGAACATGTCAAAGAGATGGAGCCGGACTTTGAAGGTATCAACGAAAGGCTGACCTCTCTGTATATGCTGCTCAAAGACAAGGAGAACTTCATGAAGTACAACCAGCTGTGCGAACATCCGTTCAGGCTGGAAGAGTTGGACAAATTGCAACAGATACTACAAGAAGATAACCAGGAAGAGCTGGCCCTAGTGATGAAGAATATTTTCAATGCATTACAATAACAGTAATTATATACCACTAATCTAGCAAATGGAATCAGTAGCCTTTATCCAATGGTGTCTCGACCACCTCAATTACTGGACCATCACTTTATTGATGGCCATTGAAAGTTCGTTTATCCCCTTCCCTTCGGAAGTTGTAGTCCCTCCTGCCGCTTGGAAAGCCGCCAACAATGACAACATGAATATATATCTGGTGGTATTGTTTGCAACCATAGGGGCAAATATCGGAGCCTTGATAAACTACTATCTGGCAAAATGGCTGGGACGCCCCATCATTTACAAGTTTGCCAACAGCCGTTTCGGGCACATGTGCCTCATCGACGAAGCCAAAGTGCAGCATGCGGAAGAATATTTTGACAAGCATGGAGCCGTATCAACCTTTGTCGGCCGCCTGATACCTGCCGTACGCCAGTTGATATCCATCCCTGCCGGTCTGGCACGCATGAAACTGGGAACTTTCTTGCTGTACACTACCCTGGGTGCGGGCCTTTGGAATTCCATCCTGGCTTTCATCGGATATTACTTGTCCACAGTACCCGGCATCGAGAACGAGGAACAGCTGCTTGCCAAAGTAACGGAATACAGCCATGAGATAGGTTATGTATTTATCGGCATCGGTGTACTCATCGTGGCATTCTTCATCTATAAAGGAATGAAGAAGAAATAAAAAAGAAAACGGCATGATAATAAAAAAGCGGTGGACAGCATGATAAATTCTGTCCACCGCTTTTTATTGTTTATCCCAAATCCAAACTTTCTACTTTACAGCTGCAATAGCTTTATCATAATCTGGTTCTTGCGTAATTTCAGGTACCAATTCCGTATAGGCAATCTTACCATCCTTACCGATAACCACTACCGAACGCGCCAGTAGACCTGCAAGCGGTCCGTCGGCCATGCGTACCCCGTAGTTTTCATCAAAATCGGAAAAACGGAAATCAGACAAAGGAATCACATTCTCAATACCCTCCGTTGTACAGAAACGTGCATGTGCAAAAGGCAAATCCTTGGAGATTGCCAACACTACCGTATCGGGCAGGCCGGCAGCCAGTTTGTTGAACTTACGTACAGAAGTAGCGCACACACCAGTGTCAAGGCTGGGGAAAATATTCAAAATAACATTCTTCCCGTTCAGTTCCTTCAAAGAGAATGAAGACAAATCTGTTTTTACCAATTCGAAATCGGGGGCAACAGAGCCCACCTTTATAAATTCACCGATAACCTTTACCGGTTGTCCTTTAAATTTTGTTGTAGCCATAGTTTTATCAAATTATATGTATACATAACAAATTACATACAGAAAAAGTTCACCCGAAACTTTTTTCCGGATAAACTGTTATTCTACAGACGAATTAATGATAATCACTTAAAAAATTAAATTCACATGAAAACTATTTTTGACGAACTTCAGCAGGAAGTAAAGAATTGGTGGATTTCACTCATTCTTGGTATTCTTTATGTAATAGTGGCTATAAGCCTGATGTTCTCCCCTCTCAGCGGGTATGCGGTATTGAGCATTCTGTTCAGCGTCTCCATGTTGTTCAGCGGTCTGCTGGAAATATCCTTTGCAGTAAGTAACCGTAGAAGGGTATCCAGTTGGGGATGGTATCTGGCTGGAGGCATCATCGACATGATTCTGGGATTCTACCTGATAGCCTACCCGATGCTCAGCATGGAAGTCATTCCGTTCCTCATCGCCTTCTGGCTGATGTTCCGCGGCTTCTCATCCGTAGGCTATGCCATGGACCTCAAAAGATATGGGACAAGAGACTGGGGATGGTACGTTGCTTTCGGTATTCTTGCCGTCATCTGCTCGCTCATCATCTTGTGGCAACCGGCAGTAGGCGCCCTTTACGCCGTGTACATGATTTCGTTTGCATTCCTGATTATAGGTTTCTTCCGTATCATGCTGTCATTCGAGCTGAAAAACCTGCACAAGCGCGGGAAAGAGTGGAAGGAAAAGAAAGAGAAAGAAGTATCGGCCGAATAAGTAGCCCACACGAAGCGTGTCAAAAGGAATCCCACCTTTGACACCTTCGTTTAGCCGAATTGCTCAATAACGTCTCAGAAAACGGAACATCGTAGTCCGTGACACTCCCATCTGCCGGGCAAGCTCGGCACACGACTCTCCTCTTTGGTGCTCCCTCACAAGTTTCCTCTTGTTCGCATAGAGTATCTTCATTTTGGGTGTGTCCCCTTTCTTCCTGCCCAGATGTTTTCCTTCTTTCCTCCGTCGTTCCAAGGCTTCTTTGGTGCGCATGGAAATCAGATTACGCTCTATCTCGGCCATCAGTCCAAAAGCAAATCCCAGCACTTTGCTATTGATGTCATTCTGGAACACATACCCCTCTTTGGTACTGTACAGCACCACTCCCCTTTTGATGCAGGAGTTAAGAATGGTCATTATCTCCAGCAGTGTCCGGCTAAGCCGCGAAATCTCCGTTATAATCAAGGAGTCTCCCGGTTTCATCCGATCCAACAAGCCCGCCAGTTTACGCTCTTTGCTACTCACTTTTCCGCTGACCGTCTCCATGTACCATCTGTCGATACTCAACCCATTCTTCTCCGCGAAGCGTATAATTTCCTCGCGCTGATTCTCTAAAAACTGTTTTTCTGTACTTACTCTTAAATAAGCTACTACTGCCATAATTGATAAACGTTTATTGGTTATTATTCACCACCAAAGAACGGTTATTCAAGTAAGAGTGGCAACACACAACTATGACTCTCTATCAAAGAGGATCACATTATGGATATCCCCCGAAGTCAAGGAAGACTCTCGGTAACCATCTCAAATATGCCTATAAACAAAGAAAACAGCCCCACTGAAGCTGTTTTCTGAAATTAGTTCATAAAAAATTGATACTATGTAGTTTCATAGTATACTCTTCTTCATTTCATTCACTATGTATCTCACATCCTCATCCGTCACGTAAGGACCACTCGGCAAGCAAAGACCACGTTTGAACAAGCCCTCACTGACACCATTCACATAGACAGGATTAGCTGCATAAACCGGCTGGAGATGCATGGGCTTCCATAAGGGACGGCTCTCGATACCGGCTTTATCCAAACAAACACGCATAGCCTCTACATTACGGTTAGGCTCACAAGAAGTATGGGCATTCACTGACTCATGCGTAACACCGGCGGCACCACCTACGGCGCCTTTTACTGTCTCACGGTAGGCATCCTCCTCACCTCTCACATGCAGATTCCCGTCAAGCAGTACCGTGTTCAGCCAATAATTGCTGTCATAATGTCCGGAAGGATTCTCATGAAGCGTGATTCCCTCCACATCGGCCAACAACTTACGATACAGACCGCACAGATGCTTATGGTGCGCTATATGCTCATCCACCACCGTCATCTGACCGCGGCCGATTCCCGCACAAATGTTACTCATCCTATAATTATAGCCTATACGCTCATGCTGGTAGTAGGGATAGGACTCACGGGCCTGGGTAGCATAGAACATTATCTCACGTTTGGACTCTTCATCAGGGCAAATCAAAGCACCGCCACCACTGGTGGTTATCATCTTGTTGCCATTGAAAGAAAGCACACCATATTTGCCAAAAGTTCCAAGAACTTGCCCGTCAAACTTGCTTCCAAAGCCTTCGGCGGCATCCTCTATGACCGGAATATCATATTTATCTGCCACCGACATGATTTGGTCTATCTTGTAGGGCATCCCATACAAAGCCACCGGAACAATCGCTTTGGGCTTTCGGCCGGTCTTGTCGATACGGTCCCTGATAGCCTGCTCCAGAAGAACCGGGTCCATGTTCCATGTATCAGCCTCAGAATCCACGAATACCGGAGTGGCACCAAGGTAGGTCACCGGATGGGAAGAGGCACAAAAAGTGAAGCTCTGTACTATCACTTCGTCACCCTGAGCAACTCCGCAAGCAAGCAGGGCCAGATGCACAGCAGCAGTACCGGCACTTAAAGCCACCACCTTTTTATTCCGCCCAATGAAGCGTTCCAAATCCTGCTCGAAGGCATTCACGTTCGGTCCGAGAGGAACAACCCAGTTGGTATCAAAGGCTTCTTGTATGAAGCCCATCTCCTTGCCGCTCATGTGGGCGAGGCAAAGATATATTCTCTTATCCATTTCTTTGTAAAATAAATCAGGTTCATTCGACAGAAGAAGAACTCTTCCGCCTCACATAATAGGGGATAAATAGCCAATAAAACAGCCTATAAATATACTTCCGGCTGAAAGTTCTCATAATTCTCACCATGACCGGGATATAAACGACACCCCTTCGATAAAGAAAGAATACGTTGTCGGGATAGTTCTGCGGATACTTTATTGCTGTTAGGAAATGAAGCGGGCACCTTTAGCCCTGGTATAAACGCATCACCTGTAAACAAACAATTGCCAAACTTGTAAGTCAGGCAACTTCTATCATGACCGGGAGTCTCATAAACTTCCACTCCAGCACTTCCATATAAATATACAGTATCCCCTTCTTTCAGTTCTTTCATGACACTATAATGTTGAAATACATAAGGGCACAAACTATAGCGCGATAAATTCAATTTATCGGAGTACAAGCCTTCCTTTCCCAAAGCAGAGATATAGATGGGAGTTTCCGGATATTCATCAATGATGGAATCCAAGCCATATATATGATCAAAATGGGAATGGGTAATGAAAATACCTTTCAAATGTAATCCCCGATTGTTTATGTTCTCAATTATAGGGGCAGGATCTCCACAATCAATCAAAAAACACAGGTCACAATTCCTGCTTATTGCCAAATAGGTATTTGATTCAAATACAGAATTGACAATCCGAACAATCTCAATCATTTCCACTTTGCCCGTCAACAAAGAGGGCCGCCCAAGGTATTCCATCTGACCAATCTGTCAATCAGAAACAGTCCATCCCACGGCATTTCAAAGTTCAACATCCTGCCTATCAAAGGGCATCGGGCAACACCTGCCATTGTAGCCTTATTTGCAAAATCAATGGCCTTATCTTCAGGAGCGGCAATGCCAATCGTCTGGATATAATCTTGAACATGTACCAATGCATCATTTATGTGATCCACCGGATGTACCATAAGCACACGTGAATACACTGGCTTACAAAGTTCATTGTCCTCTGAATAGAGTACTGTCCATGACATCGTATCACTTCCCCAAACTCTACCTTTAAAATCATACACTCCCCTGGACGAGTGAACAGCAGATATCTGTTCCGGAGATATGAATGGTTTAGGAATTTGGGCTTCCGTTTTGGGAAATGCCTCCGCTAAAATTTCACAGAAACGTTCAGGAGTAACTATTCCTCCTTTCTCAATATAAAGATTATGAGGTGATGCACAACCGGACTGGTCAAAAACAGATACATCTACCGACACCCGTCTTGCCAATTTCTTCGCAGCATGCTCCGATGACAGTTCCTCCCTAGCAATTACCGCATAAGACAATTTGGGGCCGAAAACAACTGTCTCACAGTCAATCATCGAAGGATACTTTGCCACCGTCTCAACCGCCTCTTTCCCTCCCCATGCAATTCTGACCTGGGCAGACCCAGACATCAACTCTCCCAATTTTTTGGCATCTCTCGAGAAATATACAACAGCCACAGTATCCATCAGAGCCGAACCTTCAAGTGTATAGCCATCCTCAGTTGTATAAGTAACTCCTTCAAACGCATTCAAAAGCGCACGGAACACACCGTCATCCTTGGCAGAGACCTTTAATAAGTTCACATTTTTAGTTATGATACATTGGACCAAGGCAAACACACCTAATATTTGTACATTGCCTGCCATCCAATGACAAGCCAGTCCTCGCGAATTTGCCTTCAAGAAATGTTTTGAAGAATTTGGAAAATGCAAGAAGGTATCGCAATACCTTATATTCCCCCTCAGACCCTCTTCGGCTATCTGCCTTAAATGAGACGCTTCACACCAATTCGACAAGAACAGCAAGCCTTTGTCCTTCAAAAAGGAAAAACGTTCATCGGACAGCCATTTCTTTGCGACTTCACCAATGATGCCAATCAGTGCCTCGACCGGTTGCTGCCGAAGCCAGTCCAGTTTATCATTCAGACAAGAAATAATACCCTGCAGCTGCTCCTCTCCCGTATTTCCTTTCAAAGTTCCCCTAAAATATTGAATGTCCAGATGAGAGTCCGACTTTATTTCCGTCCCTTCTTTCTGTTGAAACACCAACTTGGAGGAAAGAATATCCCCACATCCTCTGACCTCCGCTTTCTTCAACCGTCCGACAATACGGAACCTCTGTCCCGGACGTCCATAAGGACAAGGCGAATCTTCCAGAATGCCGATATCATCTGTCAATACTACATTGCCCGGATAAGAATGAGGAATAGGAGTTATAAATTCAAGCATCCCTTCCTTTCCCGCCGGAAGGACACTTCTTGTAACGGTATCGCGGGCCAGGACTTTCACATAAGAAGAGGCATGCTTACAGCCACAGGCACAATCCGGATAATTCAACCCCATCTGCTCTGTAAATCCATAAATGTCGATGACATCTTCCGGACAAATGCCAAAGCACCGCGCTAATTGCTCATTAAAAAGTTCTTTGCTTATTTTCTCACTTTCCAATTTTTTCCAACCGCCAATATGGATTATCTTGGAACCTTTAGGCAAATGCAGTCTCACATCTGATTCCAGTATTGACTTCAATACATGTTGATACAATATATAAGTGAATCCAAAAACCACAACAGGCTGTCCGGATGGCAATTCTTTTATAAATGCCTGAATGCCTTCCACATCAAAATATGAGAGACCATTCTCATCCGCTTTCAGAAAATAACCGACTTTACTCGCAAACTTAAGATACCCGGTCACCGCGGCAAATCTTGCTCCAAGCAATTTTCTGGAGGCAGAACGGGGATCAATATCCATAATCAGAAAAGGTTTCCTCTCTTTGCCAATGAATTCACTGACCACCTTTACCATTGCTTTACCTTGTCTTTTTGCTGTTATCTTATCAATGACTACGGTACTCGGTATTCCAGAAGTGGCAGAGGACTGTAATGCCAAAGTCAGTTCTTCCCGGGGAACTGAATTCAGGTTGAATCCCAATTCCTTGAACACACTGACGGCCACTGGCGGAAGTTCATCCACCGAATGAATCGGCTCATGAGGATTAAAGTTCTTCCTCTCACAAAAATGCCGATACATCTCATTGTGCTCATAGTGGAAAACAAGCTCATCACGCAGAGCTTCCATAAACAAATTATCACATTCTTCACTCCCATCATAAGGAGGTCTGTTCAACAGTTCTTCAACCATGCTTCGTTCATTCATAATCATTTCAATAATAACCGTTGTATCTTGCCCGATGTTGTTCGGGGAATACTATCAATATGTTCCAGATAGACCGGTATCTTATAATTCTCCACCAGAGCCGCCATCTCTTTCCGGACCCTTTCATCATCCTCTTCCGTCAGGCAGCCAACGATGAAAGCCTTCACGACTTCTCCCATCACATCATCATGCACACCGATGCATGCAGACTCCTCAATACCCGGAATGGAGTTCAAGGCCTCTTCGACCTCAATCGGACTGACTTTTTTCCCGCCGACATTGATAATCTCCTTTTTACGGCTTTTCAGGTATATATAGCCGGAGTGATCAATGTAGCCCCAATCTCCGGTTTTGAAATAGCCGTTATAAAAATCATTCCTGAAGATATCTTCTGATACTCCCCAATAGCCAGCACACACATGTCCGCCCTTTACGCACAACTCGCCCTCCTGCCCTGCCGCAAGTAAATTTCCTTGTTCATCACAAACGACAATTTCCGTACCGGGAGAAGACTTGCCCACTGAATCCAAATGTTCCATATCGGTATGGAAATCGATAAAAGCGCTTCTCGAAGCTTCGGTCAACCCATAGTGCATACATATCTTGGTATCAGGCAACAGACGCATCAATCTCTCTTTCTCAGTTTTCGGCATAAATGCACTGCCTATCTCTATATACCTCAATTGGGAGGCATATCGGGCAATCCTATCCGCACTCATCTTGGCAATATAGGCCCAGCTGGCAGGCACCATACCAAAACCAGTGACCCTGCATCTTTCTATCTCACCGAAGAATCTCTTCATGCTGGCAAAGCTGCCCAAGAGGATTAGAGTGGCGCCTTTAGCCAGTACACATCTCAGCCGGCCCAAGCCGAAAGAATGACTGATAGGCAAAGCCAGCAATTCAATATCCTCGGAAGTATTCCCTATGAAAGTATTTATATTATTTGCAGCGGACAATTGGTTGGAGTAGGACAAAACCACCCCTTTGGGCATACCGGTGGTACCGGTAGTAAACAGAAGGTCGGCAATATCCCTCTCTTGAGGAAAAACCACATCAAAATCCTTATCGAATCCTATCTCTGTGAACGGAAGCACCTCATGTCCCCCTTTATTGCGTAGCTCGCCGATAATCATGGAAGGTGCTGCACAATCAATGATCCTTTCCAGACGGGTTACATTGGTCTCCGGATCAATCGGGACACAAATACACCCTGCCAGATGCGCTCCAAAATAGGCATAAATGAAATCTATATTTTTACTTGCAGAGACAATGATCCGGTCGCCCTTTCCCACTCCCTTAGAAATGAAATAGGCAGCCGTATGCTTGATATTGTTCCACAAGACACGATAAGAGACAGTCACTTCCCCCGAAATGACGGCCGTCTTTTCGGGAGAAGTAATTGAATGCCGATATATGATTTCCTCTATCACCATAATTATTACAACTTTTCCTCCACAGCTGCTATGATATCATGGACATCTTCCAGATCCATCATCTCTTCCGGCTCAAAATTGATATCAAAGGCCTCTTCTACATTAGAAAGGATTGTCAAATGTCCCATAGAATCCCATTGGGGAAAATCACCGATTGTACTATTCTCATTAACATTGGATACTTCCGTTTCACAGACAGAAGCTACAATCTCAAATACTTTTTCTTTTACGTTCATAATCTATCTATTTATAAATGACATAATCCGTTCTACGACTTTATCAGTTGATAATCCGTTCTGTTCCATCATATAAGGATAGTCACCCACTATGGAAAAACTATCCCAAGCTCCTATTTTCAGCAATTTAGGATGTGAGTTATATTGTGATAAGTAATCTGCCAAGGAGTCGCCCATACCTCCAACCATACGGTGTTCTTCAAGAGAAACAATGAAAGGCGCATTAAAATCTATAACTTCAATATCCAGAGGTTTGACAGTATGCATATCGACAACAGAAGCAGAAACTCCTTTCCCTGCTAAAATTTCAGCTGCCTGCATAGCCATATACACCATACTTCCGGTAGCTATGATCTGCAAATCCTTCCCCTTTCGCAGAGTGACAGACTTGCCCACTTTGAAATCAAAATCCTCGTGATAGACAATAGGAGTTGCAGTTCCCCCATACAAGCGAATATATACGGGGCTTTCCAACTGTACTGCAGCTTCAAGAGCCTTCATTGCCTCCAATGCATCACAAGGAGCTATCACCGTCATACCGGGAATTGTTTTCATCAATGAAATATCCTCCAACGCATAGTGGGTATTTCCCATTAGTGTCAACGAAAATCCGGAACCAATCCCCACAAGAACTTGTGCCGAATGCATATACCCCAAGAATTGGCGGACTTGTTCAAAGCAACGCATTGAAACAAAACAAGCCTGGGCTACGGATATTGTTTTATATCCTTCATCCGTCAATCCAGCTGCCACTCCAATCATGTTTTGCTCAGCAATTCCTAAGTTGAAAAACTTGTCTGGATACAAGGATTTGAATTTATCAAGTCCGGCAGGTGTTGACATATCAGCCGAGAGAACAATCACATTATCCTTTTTCCGAGCCACATCGGGCAATGTAATACCAAACATACTTCCACCTTGTCCTAAAGCTGAATAAATCTTAGGATTAATCTTACTATTTCCCATCATACATTGCTTTTATATCTTCTACAGCTTTTTCATATTTCTTCAATGACAACACGCAATGATGCGCCATCTTATTATTCATCAGAAATGAAATGCCATTCGCTTTTACTGTATCTGCGATAATCACCCTTGATACATCAGATGGCTTATTCAAAACGCATAGCAACTCCTCTATAGAATGCCCATTTACGACCTCCACTTCCAAACCAAACGACTTGAACTTTTCCTCCAAAGAGTATTGGTTCATGATTTCTTTGGTAGGACCATCTAGTTGATAGCCATTTCTATCTACAATGATTATAAGATTATTCAGTTTGAAATTTGCAATAGACATCAATGACTCCCATACGATTCCCTCGTCACACTCTCCATCACCCAATAGCACATAGACTTTATTACTCTGGTGCTTTTTCTGCATAGCCAAAGCTACTCCTACAGCATAAGATAGCCCCAAGCCAAGACTACCTCCCGAAAATTCTATTCCATAAGTTAAATTCCGATGTGGGTGTCCATGAAAAGAGGTACCATTCTTATCAAATGTGGATAAATCTTTCTCACACAGCAGGCCTTTCTTCCACAAAGCCGTATAGTAGGCTAAAACGCAATGTGCCTTACTGACGATTATCCGGTCCCTTTTCTCGTCAAATGTATCATCTACATGGGCTACCGAATAGAGCGTTGCAAATATCTCCATAGCAGAGAAAGCTCCACCTATATGAGAACCGTTACTGCCCGTACTTAAAGCCATTTCAAGAGCCTTAAGTTTCATATCATAACAATCTTTTTCCAGGCTAATTATTTTATTTTCAATCATATTCTATATCCCCCCGTAATTTCTATAACTTCACCGTCAATATATGACGAATCATCACTGGCAAGAAATGAAACGACTTTAGCCACTTCCTCCACAGTACCCAATCTTTTCAATGATGTATCATCAACCAGTCGCCCCATCACCTTGCTATCAACAGAGGTGCTCATATCCGTATCAAGATACCCCGGTGCTACAGCATTCACTCGAATCTTGGCTGAAGCAAGTTCTTTTGCCCAACAAGTAGTCATACTTATAAGGGCTGCTTTACTGGCTCCATATACAGTGTTACCCACAGTCGGTTTCAAGGCTGCAATAGATGCCACATTGATTATAGATGCCGATTTTGAGCGCAACATCAATTTCACAATTCCTTGTGTAATCTGCAGGGGAGCAAAATAATTCACTTGCATCACCCTATGAGCATCTTCCATCTTCAATCGGAGTAACCCATCCGTATTCAATATACCGGCATTATTCACAAGTATATCTATGACAATTTTTAAAGAGTATATTTCTTTTAAAGCAATCCGTATGGCATCCTCATCAGACAGGTCAAAATAGATAGGATATATCTGTATTCCATATTCTGATTGGCATTGCCTATAAAAAGCATCCTGCTCAGCTGTCTGTTTACGAGTGCAAGCTATAATATTGGCTCCACCGGCAACCAGTTCTTGCATTATTGCCTTGCCTATTCCTCGATTACAACCCGTAATGAGGGCAGTCTTTCCTTTTAATTCTCCCATTCTACTTTTTTATTATCGGTTTTGCTGGATTCCCAAAATAAGTATATTCACTTTTAGCATCGGTCATCAGTACACTATGACAACCTATTGTTACTTTATGACCTACGTTTAATCCTTGTAACACAATAGAACTTATACCGAAGAAATTAATATCACCAGCTGAAACGCAGCCACAAATTTGAGTTGAAGGCATTATCACATTATAACTACCTATTTGAGTATCATGACCTATTGTAGAAAAAGCACCAAAATTATTAAAATCCCCTATCCACACATGACAACTCAACAGACACCCAACATTAATAAAATTGCCTTTTCCAATAGAATAGTTATTCTCATCCATATATTTTACATCAGGGGAAATTATATTGGGATATTCTATCCGTTCCAGCATGATATTACTCACAATCTTCTGGATAGCAACAGGATTAGCAATCCCTATCACTAGGGCTAACGAACCTATATACGAATTCAGCACATTCATTCCACCTAGCACTTCACCGTATTCATTCTTTGTTCCAACTTCTAAACCATCATCAAAAAAACCAAGTAAGTTCCAAGTTGGCGTAACCATATTAATCTTTTTCAATACACAAGCAATCTCTCTTCCAAGACCACCCGCACCATAAATAGCAATATCCTTCATTATTCTACATTATCTATTAAACTATATCATTTTAATCACCTCTTTCCAATCGTACTCTTGTTCTTTAAAAGTTTGTGCAAACACTCGAGAAGCGCATCTTAATATATACGCTACCCCAAATACGATAAAGAACATTATGAGAATATTCAACGGAAAGACAGCGTTCATCTTATCCGTAAAAAGTGGAGACTGTACTAAATAGATTTCTAAACAGAGCCCACCTATAAACTTGATACCCCATCCCCAAATTCTATGTTCAAAACAAGATTTTAAAATTAGACTATTACATACTTTATAAAAATAATATGTAATAAACAATAAAGGAATCAGAGATATTATTTGCCATTCCCGCACCAAAGTCATTTTTGTAGTCAAAAACATAATGCCATAATACAGCGCCACATTCAACATCAGTTTTATAAAATCAAATTTAAAACAAAAATGAAAGTCTTTTTTAGAAATGCCAATTATTGCCCCCAACAACATGGGCAAAAACGAAAAACCATATCTCAAAACAGAACCACCATACATATTAAATCCCAAACCTCTGTCAAATGTGAAAAACCAGCACACACAAACTAATACAAATATCAAAAAGACATCTATCAATTTATGAAGAAAATATCGTTGAATAAAGTAAAGGAAAACATAATATATCATTATGCAACTAATGAACCATCCCCCCCCCCTTAAAAGCACATCTTTCATGTCATTATGATTATGAAAGAAAAAAGAGGTCAAAATAGCCCAAGCAAAAATAGTAGGATATATCCGATTGATTCTACGTTTATACCAATTATCAAATCTGCCCATCCTTCCAAGGAAAAGAGTAAAACCACTACAGAAAAAGAATAAAGAATCACCTATAGCTCCCCCCGTAGCCAATACACTATAATTACCATACAAGATTCCCATATGAGAATTTGTAATCAATATCGCAGCAAAGCATTTTAGTATATCTATACTAATATTTCTTTCCTTCATATACACTTAATTGTCACCGGTAAAAGAGGGCATTGTAACTTCCATTCCCCGGTTTATACCTTCTTTTGCAAACACTTTTTTTACTGTCAGAAGCATTATCTTCAAATCAAGTAAAAATGAACAATGCTCCACATACCACACATCCAATTCAAACTTCCGTGTCCAGCTGATGGCATTACGCCCATTCACCTGCGCCCACCCCGTAATACCAGGACGTACCTCATGTCGTCGGGCTTGTTCCTTACTATATAAAGGAAGATATTGGGGGAGTAAGGGACGAGGACCTATCAAAGCCATATCCCCTTTCAAGACATTAATCAACTGTGGTAACTCATCAATACTTGTAGAACGAATGAACCTACCCACTTTAGTCAAACGCTGTACGTCCGGTAACAGATTCCCTTCCGCATCCCACTCATCCGTCATGGTCTTAAACTTTATAATACGGAATATTTTGCCATGTTTTCCTGGGCGTTCCTGAGTAAAAAAGACTCCAGCACCTTTATTGGCAAAATGCAACCAAAGGGCAACAAGAAACAATATCGGCCAAATCAAAGCCAACACACAAAACACAAGGATGAAGTCAATCACCCTCTTAAAAAAATGAGAATACATGATTTAATGGTTATACACTAAGAAGAAATCGTATCTATATATTTTAAAGAATTATTCTCTGACAACAAGATGATAATAATCTTCAAAATCTTCATGTACAAAAAAGGAATAGCCCGATGAAGAAGCCAATACATCAAATTCCATTACGGTTATTATTTGAAACAACAAGTTCAACCTTTTCATCAGACAAAAAATCCAAAAGACCAGCCAATTTTTTGCCAATCAAAAAACTAATCCAAAGATTTGTATCAATAATAATTCTCGTTTTGCAGTCGCTTTTCATAATTTTCTTGTCTTACCGTTTCTACTTCAGAATCAATATCTTCTTGCAAAATCTCATTTGTTTTCAAGACATCCAACAACCGCTTCAATTTGCTGCCTCTCACCTCAGCAGCAAGTGCACGATTCAATTCCAATTTATCTTCATCAGATATTAGTTATTGGAATATTAAAACAAAATCAGACATTATTGTCCAAAGAGCAGTACTCTTCCAATAGTGCTTCCCAAACTTTATGCTGCTCATAACGCTCTATAATCATCGGACGGGCGCGTTTTGCCATTTCTTTTACTTCTGCATTCCGATGCTCATACATCCATTTCATAGCCTCATACAAGGCTTCTTCATCACGTGGCGGAATTATCCTTCCATTCACACCGTCTTGGATTATTTCGTTGCAACCATTTATATCCGTGGTTATACATGGAACACCTAATGCACCGGCCTCCATGAGCACCATTCCAAATCCTTCCCTATACGATGGCAAAACAAACACATCAGAAGCACACATAAATGGTCTGACATCCTTTTGAATTCCCCAAAAATGAATTTTAGAATTCGAATGTATGTCTTCCTTAGTAGTTTTATCTACCGGGTTATCATTATCCTCAAACTGGCCAATCAACATCAAATTTATATCATTGTATATAGCAGACAATCTATTAAAAGCTAATACCAGTTCGTTTATCCCTTTATCTTTCACAATGCGCCCAACAAAACAGAAAACAAATCTATCAACAGAATTTGCAATAGAAGAAAGTGCCTCCAAAGAAACCATCTTCCTGTCAAACCTATTAGTATCAATACCATTGGCACTCCCATTCCAAATAACTTTCAATTTTGATGCTTTAGAAATGCCGTCTTCCATTAATGTTGCTTTTACCCCATTACTCACACAAAGAACCTCTGTGGCACAATAGCATGAGACACGCTCCATTGTTTTCAACAAAGTTCTCATCAAACCGCCATATCCCTGATACCTGAGTCCATGACACATATAAATTCTTACAGGCACACTTGTCAGTTTAGCTGCTATCATCGACAAAAAACTTCCTTTAGGGGTATTTCCATGTACAATATCAGGCTTCTTTTTGCTGAAGAAAAACAAGAACCTTATGAGACTTTTAAAGTCATTCAAAAGTGAAATCGGCCTCTCCATTGGGATATGATAAGTATCAATTCCCTCTCCCTCACCAAAGTGCTCAAGATTTTTTTTATCAGACGAGATAGCAACTACCTCAAAATCATTGCTCAAATATGCCAATTGCCCTTTAAAGAAGTTTAATGATGCAGGTACAGTAGTCACTATATAAAACTTCTTTCTATTATTCTTTTTCATCTGAACTATCTTTCCATTCCAATGCTCCATTATTTCAAAATGATTCTCGGTTTCGGCAATACCACAGTTGCATTATCGGGTACATCTTCCACCACTACCGCATTCGCACCCACTTTAACATTATTACCTATTGAAACACCGGGCAATATCTTCGCACCAGCTCCTATCAATACATTGTTTAGTATTTTTACCCCCCCCCTGTGCAATTGTAACTTGTTGATATATAATACTATTTGCTCCTATGCGAACATCGTGTCCCACTATAATCCCCTTTGGTCCATGAGGAAGGTGGGGAGGAGTTGCAAAATAAGCTCCGGAATTTAAGTTAGTTCCAAAAGAACAATTGTGATAAGCATCTGTACGTTTGATGTAATATAAATAATATAGTTTTAGTAAAAGGTAAGTTTTATCATTGGGATTAATTACGATATCTCGCCGTTTCCAATATTTTTCGTGATTATAGTGTTGAATCCATGACAAAAGCACACGTCCAAGTTTATGTTGAAAAGAAAAAGGCTTCATTTTACGATAGAAATAAGGTATTGATAAAACGATTCTCTCTTTTGTTGAAGAATAGAATCATAATATTTTTTGGCAAATTCATAGTTTCTACTTGCTTGCTTGTCTATCGCCTCTATATGGTTCAACAAGAACTCAATTTTATCGGTTAAAGCCTGCGAATCATCAACCGGAATCAACACTTGTTCATCCAACAATTCAGGAATCCCCCCCACTTGGGTACCAATACAAGGCAATCCCATAGCCATTGCTTCAATTAAGGCACGTGGCAATCCCTCAGTACGTGAAACTAACAGAAAAAGATCAGTATTCCTCAATGTTTCATCCACCTCATCCCGGCTTACATTTCCCTTAAAAATCACATCATTGGAAATATGTAATGTTGATGCCAATTTCCGCATTGCCTCTTTATGCTTACCTTCCCCCAACCATGTCAACTTACAATTCACCCCTCTGGTCTTTAACAATGCCAACGCCTGCAAAACCACATCAGGCGCCTTATACATTTGTTCCAAAGAACCTACCGACAACAGATTGTACTCCTTCTTTTTATACAATTTTTTTCCTGAAGACGGTAAATTACAAGAGCAAATCTGTACATTTGATGCTGAAATGCTAAAGACTGAATTACTTATCGGATAACGCTTTTGCAACTGATATTCTGTAACATAAAGAGCAGCATTTGCTTGAGCAACAGTCTGTTTCAAATCATGCGTCCCCCTATAACGAAAATACACACGAAGTGGATGTCTAACAGCCCCAGGAGCAAATACGTCCCATGGGTCTCCTACCACTTCCACCCCATAAGGCATCCCATTTTTTTTCAAATGCCTTGCCATAAGTGTCCCTATTTCCCCTGGAACCCGACAAATATAAACACATCCAGACATTAAATTCGCTGCAACTATCTTATTTAGCTTTCTACGTACTTTCAAATATTGTATAGGTCCGACATAATACGGCAAATCTATAAACGAAACTCGTTCATTCGATGCCAAATACTTATCGTTTATCGGATAATCATCATCAAGAAGCACACGCGCCATTACGTACACATGGCCGAACTTACGCAAATAACGTTCCCATAAACTATTAGTAAGCCCCCCATCAATACTGTACACTACCCCTGAAGACCTACGCACAAAACGTGCTTCTGTACAAAAAACCAAGTCCATAGATAATTAAGATTATAACTCTCTTCTAAATTTAGCGAACAATTCATCCGCATCAAAATGCTGTTGCGCCCACTCTTTACACATATACTCCGCTCCGTCACTCTCCCCTTTATAGATTCGTTCTATCACTTTCACAGCCCTTTCACTGTCACAAGGAGGAAGAAGCAATGAACGAATTGCAGGAGGAACCGATTCTTTTATCGGAGCTATATCAGAAGCAACAAAAGGCAACCCTGTAGCCATAGCTTCAATCAGAGCATTGGGCTGCCCTTCTGTCAGCGACGGGAAATAATATAAATCAAATAATGGAAGAATCCGAAGAACATCATCCCTATAACCAAGCAGATGAATTTGTTTATTCAACCCCATCTGCTGAACCATCATTTCGTATTTCTCTTTCACTCCTTTACCCACCAATACAAAATGAATATCTTTATACTTATGGCAAAGTTCAGAAGCAACCTTCAAAATGGTATCATGATTTTTTGCCTCATTACAGCGTCCTGTATGCCCTACAACAAAAGCATCAGAAGGCAAACCAAATTCTTGGCGTAACCGTTTCTTTTCCAGTTTTGACAACTTTTTCATGTCCATTCCATTATAGATAACATCAAATCTATCTGACGTCCTGTCACGTTTAGGAAAGAAAAAATCAAGTGCTGCTACTGAATTTGAAAGTATCTTGGTAGCAAAGACTGATACCAGTTTTCTCATACAAGCATTATAGAGTAACCGAATACGTGTCTCCCTAAAATGATTTGTAGAACCACGATAAAATGCGATTCTCTTTTTTACCCTCGCGAACCAAGCTACAAAAAGAGGTAGTCCTGCAAAATTCCCGGTAAAATCGCAAACCGTATCGACCTGCTCCCTTTTCAGCAATTTATAATATCTATAATACCGAACACCACCAAAATATGAAAAATACATAGGGATAACTCTTACCATCTGAGTATATTGGGGATAAAGTTCTCCCAAACCACCCGATTTGCAAATCACAATAGCTTCATGTTCTTGAAAATATTCCAAATATCTAAGTAGATATGTTTCAATACCACCTTGCTCTAAAGAGGTTATAAGAAAGAGAGTTTTCATCTTAATTATTAAATGGAATATCCTTCAGGATTAGTTTTTATACTTAGCAATTCTATTATATTTGATGTAAACAAAGAAAAATTCAATGTTCTATACTCCCTCCCAAGAATGAAAGAGAAAGGTCCTGATATGCAGACTATAAGACACAAACAAATCAACAACCTTTTTAAATACCACTTGAAGGCAAATGTATAAAGCGCATAAACAACATACAGTACGATTAATAGTTTGAACATCATCAAATTGCGAGAGAGAATATATGAAGATGATGAAAAAAAAAGATAAGAGAAAAACAAGATGAAAAAATTATGAAATCTTTCAAAAAAACTCCCTTTTTCAATCTTTCTATTCACAGAATAAGCAATTATCGGATAGAAGAAAAGCAATCCTAAAATAATAAAAAAACGAAGAACAGAACCAGAATACAATGCTGAATCCACTTCACCCTGAAATAGATAAGCATCTATTTTTTCGGCAATCCCGGCACCCATTCCTCCCATAGAAGAACAGATATTCATCAACCAAGCCATCAATGGAGTAAAATAAAAGAAAGCAGACATCATACATAATGCTATAATCCAAAGTATCTTCTTCTTCACCATACAAGCACAAATGTATAATGCAACGATGGGATATAATGAAAAATGCAACAAGCAAGGTATTATCAACAATAATCCACGTTTTAGCATAGACATTTCAGATTTTGTTATGATATATAAGAATATCATAATCGCATTCCCTTGTCTCATACCCGAAAACTCATATATAGGAATTAAAGCCAAAAACATAATCAGTAAAAGCAGAAATATCTTCGATGATTGTATGGACAAAACACTACACCAATTTCGTATAATCCCTACCATAAAACCATAATAAATAGATGCTCCCAGAAATCCTACAATTTGATGCGTATTAACATATTTTCCTAATGTCCAATATAACAAATCTAAAAAAAAATCAGGTTTCTCCGATAGGGACTCATAAAAGACAAAATCCGAAAAAGAAACAGCTTGTTTCATTTTATCAAACATCACATAATGACGAGTGATGTCCATTGTTGAAAAAGGTAAGCAGGTATAACCCAAAAGTCCAAAGAACAGAACAATGACAACGGTTGTAAACAATGCTTCTTTTTGTTTGGATAGCAGATAAACAGCTAAACAAAATGCAAGAAATGGATTTATCAAAAAAAGAAATGCCAAAAACATTCTTTTTCCAAACACATCTTTATTTACCATGAATTACATAGTCAGAAATTTCGTAAAATCCACATTCGTAGTTCATATTTCAAATTAGCCAAATACGGAAAAAAGAAACAATTAATTTTTAAATATAAAATGAAAGCCTGAAAAAGAGGGAATATATTCAATAAATTATGTAAGGAAATATACTTTCGTAAATCTTCTTCCGGAAAGAGTATATGACTACTTACGTTATACTTCATTAAATCGACTCTTTTCAAAATAGTTGATTTAATAAGATATTCCGATAAATCATTTTTCGACTTCAAAAAATTAAATTGCCAATGTTGAAAAAACAAAATTTGTGGAAGTTTACTTCGAGTATCTCTCATAATAGATGATGTGGAGTTGAATACATAACAATAAGTAGGCTCCTGAATGACAACTACTTTTTTTACATGCTCCACTACTTGATAAAAAAGAAGCGCATCTTCACTATTCGTTTGATGAACTTTCGTCTCATATAAATAATCTCGGAATAGTTTTGCCGAAAATATTTTTGCCCATAAAGAATGAGACATTTCTCCGGATAACAATGATTTATAAACAGAAGTGCGATCCTCACCGTACGATAGCTTATTGTACTGAACTACATTTTTCCCTCTAAAGGTATGTCTAACGTATGATGATACTACAATATCTGCCTGAGTAGAACAGATCGCTTCATATAACAATCCCAAAGAATCAGGTAACAGATAATCATCACTGTCACAAAAAACAAAATATTCTCCCCGCGCGTTTAAATAACCTTCCCGACGTGTCCACATTAATCCCATATTTTGCTTATTGTGACGTACAACAAAACGATCATCTTTTGATGCATATTGCTCAACAATCATCATAGAGTTATCAGTACCACAATCATCCACTATCACAACTTCAAAGTCCTGAAAACTTTGAGCTAAAATCGAGTCAAGACAACGAGCAATATATCGCTCTACATTATAGACTGGTATAATTACAGATATTTTCATGATATTATTTAATCAATTCAGCAAGAGCTTTTTTTTGCACTTTATTAAAGAAAAAAAGATAAACTAAAGACAATAATAAAATTCCCGAAATCAAAAATAATCCAACTAATTCAAGCATATTAGAGGTTATACAAAAATAAGCTATAGATTTAGAAAAAGTATAAGCCATAATCAGCACTAAGCAAATTTTCAAAAATATGATTACCACTTGATGCTTACTATCCGGATATGTTTTTAAAAAAAAGATAGAATTAAGTGTAAAACTTTGAATTATTACAATAAATGAAGAGAAACATAACATTAATGAAATTATATCAATAGTATTCATTTCTTTTTTTGACACAAAATGAGAAATAAACCATAGAATCCCCACATTCAATATTCCCATCATTACGGTTATAATAGCTGGATATCGAACGATATTACACGCTCTATTTGAAAATGCATAAATACCCGCAGCAGCAAAAAAAGGTAACGGTAATAATTTCAATGTAAGCCACCTATCATATTCAGAAAAGGAAGAACCAAGCCAACAGGTCAGCACATTCGACGCCATTCCCATCATGATGCCACACATAATTGCAGACAGCGACCCTACAATAAGCGAATTATTGAGTACTATATTCTGCACTTTATCATGTTCTCCCTTAGCATAAGCTTTTAAAATAATAGGACCATACAATGAGCCTATCACAGAGACCACTAAACCTACATAAACTCCAAATTCAGAAACAGCACCCAAAGTTCCAGAATCACTTATACCAAAACTATTATTTACTATAATATTATCAATCCGATATATCCCTACATCTCCCATTTGATGTATTATAGTCCACAAAGCCATTCCCCAAATGGATACCAATAATGTCTTATCAAATAAACTAATTTTTATAGTGATATGATTATTTCTTGATTGCCTGAACAAGATATAACTGAACAAGAGAACCAGTATTTCAGTTATTAAATTAGCCACGCCTATATATACCACATTCTTATCTAAAAAACTGAAAAAGAGAATAGCTAAAACAAACTTTAGACAAGTCCGTCCTATCTTCAGCCAATTCATCAAATCTAGTTTATTTTCCGCATACAGCGTTACATTCAGCGATGAAGAAAACAAAGAAGTAAAAAGACTGCAAATAGTAAACAAAAACAAAAATTTCGCACTCCTAAACTGATCAATTGGAAGATTAAATAAGTCCTCCAAATGATCTATAAATACAAATAGTACGGGAAACAATATGATAATGGATATAATAAAAACCCCCATTATCGTACTTAAACATTTAGAAGCTCTTTCAGTGTCATTCCGCTGCAATGCAATGGAATAAAATCGTGTCAGAGCACCACTCAATGAGCCAGTTAATACACTGATATATTGATTAATAACCAATGTTAATGGCAGTATTCCATAAGCTGCTACACCTAATGAACGAATCAGATATGGTGTATACAATATTCCTACAACCACATTAGCAATCAGTGCAAGAATGTTGGATATAAAATTCTTATGCAACTGGGTTACTTTCATAAAATTTTTTGTATTCAGACACCTACCAAAGATAGAACATTAATCTATACTGAATATCATTACTGTCCCATTAAAATCTAAAAGAGTTCTTTGAAATATTTGAA
>NZ_QTLM01000011.1:0-143858 GCF_003602695.1 Bacteroides sp. AM07-18 | reverse complement strand
CCGTGTCTGATAAGGATACGGAGGCTTTGTTCGTTTTATATACCTCTCCTCTAACATTCCGTTTCTACCGCTAATCACTATACCTTATTATATATAATTATTCATCATATATTCATCAGATTAATTCCCGAATTAAGGTGCTAAATGAATGATTAAAAACGTTTAAATCAGTATTTTATATCCTATTTCCACTTTCGTATTTCATATATTCTTCGTACCTTTACAGTGTATTAAAAGGTATAGTAAATCCTTTAATCAGTGAACAATTTAATCTTTTTACAAAAGAAAGTAACATAGCTGTAAAACAAATAAGAGAGACATCTGTTATTTATTGTAGAATCATTAGACGACATGAAAACAACTGTAAAGACATTCTGGATATGCATGCTAGTGATGTTGACTTGCAGCATTAGCGGTAAAGCCATTGACCTGGTGCAGGTGGATGACAGAATGGCCGGAACTGCTGAAGTTTCCGCTTCTTTATCTTCATGTTCTTCTACTTCCGACAATAGTATTGACAAGAAGAATTCATTGTTCACGAATACCAAGTTCGCATGGACTACGGATGTCGAACTGGGAAACAAACCGGTTTCCGAAACTTACTCTTCTCATCAACAGCGTTTGCGCAGGGTGATTGAAGACAATCTTTTCCTCAGAAACATTCTTTTGATGTTATCCAACCACGAGAATCTACTCGTGCAAGGCCGCTCTAAATTATACTACTCAGATAAAGACCCGTACTATGCATTGACGGGCAGTGATTACTATATTTATACGCTTCGGCGGATTTTGATTTAGCCAACTTTTCTTCTTATTGATTTCCCCCTTTTTCTCCTTATTGTCTTGAAGAGACTGAAGGCAGGTGACCTTTAGTGTACATATATGTTAGTTAAGGTTGCAAGGATGATTACGCCCTATCGGTTCGTAAGCGGGAAGTCGTATCCCTATGCTTTATTTTCAAAACTCTATTTAAATACCAACAATTAAACTTTTCATCATGGAAACTACTCAAAAAAAAGCAGCCTCTTTTAAAGGCATCAGATCCGCCGGTTGGGTAATCGTAATCTGTTTTATCATCGCCGTGCTTATTTTTCACTTTGTGTTGGGAAATCCCTCCAACTTTATGAACAACGACCCGAACAACCATCCGTTGCCGGGTAACTTCCTCGGTACCATCTATAAAGGTGGATTCATTGTTCCTGTAATTCAAACGCTTTTGCTGACTGTCATCGCACTGAGTATTGAACGTTATATTGCCATTGGCGCTGCCTTTGGTAAGGGGTCATTGGTGAAATTCGTAGCTAACATCAAAGCAGCCTTGGCTGAAGGTGATATGAAGAAGGCACAACAAATCTGCGATTCACAACGTGGTTCTGTAGCCAATGTGGTAAATGCCACTTTGAAGAAGTATGCCGAGATGGAGAATGACACAGAGCTGTCCAAAGACCAGAAACTGCTTGCCATCCAGAAGGAATTGGAAGAAGCCACTGCGCTGGAACTGCCGATGATGGAGCAGAATCTTCCTATTATTGGTACCATCACGACTTTAGGTACATTGATGGGATTGCTTGGTACGGTTATCGGTATGATCCGTTCATTTGCCGCTCTTGCAGCCGGAGGTTCAGCCGACTCCATGGCTCTGTCGCAAGGTATTTCCGAGGCTTTGATTAATACTGCCTTCGGTATCTTGACCGGTGCATTGGCCGTTATCTCCTACAACTATTATACAAACAAGATTGACAAGTTGACTTACAGCCTCGATGAGGTTGGTTTCTCCATCGTGCAGACTTTTGCAGCTACCCATAAATAGTTGACTGCTGATAGTTGGAGCTGCGCTGTGACGTAGGCTTCTATTATCTATTCAACGAATGAATTCTCAATTTTAATTTTCAATGAAACGATTATGGGCAGAGCGAAAATAAAAAAGAAAAGTACGTTCATCGATATGACGGCGATGAGTGACGTAACTGTACTGCTGCTGACCTTCTTCATGCTGACTTCTACGTTCGTGAAGAAAGAGCCGGTACAAGTAACGACTCCCGCCTCTGTATCCGAGATTAAGATTCCGGAGACAAATGTACTCCAGATATTGGTCGATCCGAGCGGAAAAGTATTTATGAGTCTGGACAAGCAGTCCGACTTGCGCGAAGTGCTGGAAGCTATGGGGCAGGAGTATGGAGTGACTTTCACTCCGGAGGAAACTAAAAAATTCATGCTGGCGTCTACCTTTGGTGTGCCGATGAAGAGTATGAAGAAATACCTCGACTTGCCGCAAGACCAGCAAGATGCTGTATTGAAGAATGAGGGGATACCGACAGACAGTATTGACAATCAGTTCAAGGCCTGGGTGCGCAACGCCCGTGCAGTGAACAGTGATTTGCGCATTGCCATCAAGGCAGATGCCAATACTCCTTATTCCGTAATAAAAAATGTGATGAACTCACTTCAGGACCTCAGAGAGAACCGGTACAACCTGATTACTTCTCTGAAGACCACAAGTGAGGAGTGACAAGCTACGAGTTACAAGTAGAACAAGAAAGGAAACATTATGGCTGAAATACAAGAAAGCGGCAACAAGAAAGGTGGAAAAAGCAAGCAGAAGAAAATGACTGTCAGGGTGGACTTTACACCTATGGTGGACATGAACATGTTGCTGATTACCTTCTTTATGCTTTGTACCTCACTGAGCAAACCTCAGACCATGGAGATAAGCATGCCGAGCAATGACAAGACCATCACCGAGGAGCAGCAGACCAAAGTCAAGGCTTCCCAAGCCATCACGCTGTTGCTGGGGGATGACAACAAGTTGTATTATTACGAAGGGGAGCCCAACTACAAGGACTATACTTCACTGAAGGAAACTACCTATCAGGCGGATGGTCTGCGGGCAATGCTTCTGCAACGTAATAGAGTTGCTGTGAACGAGGTGAACAGACTGAAGCAGCAGAAACTGGATCTTAAGATATCAGAGGATGACTACCGGAAACAGCTTTCCGGGATAAAAAGCGGAAAGGATACGCCGACAGTCATCATCAAGGCTACCGACAAGTCTTCGTACAAGAATCTGATTGATGCTCTCGATGAAATGCAGATATGTAATATAGGTAAGTATGTGATAACGGATATTGCCGAAGCCGACGAGTTTTTGATGAAGAACTACGAAAGCAAGGGCGAATTGTCCCAGAACATTGCTGAATGATGTGTAACACCCAAAGAAAGGAAAGAATATGGCTAAAGTAGATTTAAGCTCCCAAGCATGGTGTGACCTCGTGTTCAGTGGTAAGAACAAAGCATATGGAGCCTATAAGATGCGTGAGACCTCTCCCAGACGGCACAACATTGCCGTGATACTGGTAATTGTAATTGCATTGATAGGTTTCAGTATCCCTACGCTGATAAAGATGGCTACCCCCAAACAGAAAGAGGTGATGACCGAAGTGACTACCCTTTCGCAGCTGGAAGAACCGGAAGTGAAGCAGGAAGAGATGAAGCGGATAGAGCCCGTGGCCCCACCGCCGCCTGCATTGAAAAGCTCCATTAAGTTTACCGCTCCCGTCATCAAAAAGGATGAGGAAGTGAGGGACGAGGATGAAATAAAAAGCCAGACAGAACTGACGGAAACGAAAGTTGCCATCTCCATTGCCGACGTGAAAGGTAATGACGAGGAACACGGCAAGGACATCGCCGACTTGAAACAAGTGGTGACGCAGGCCGAACCGGAACCTGAAAAGGTTTTCGATATGGTAGAGCAGATGCCCCAGTTCCCCGGTGGTCAGGCCGAGATGATGCAGTTCATCAGCAAGAATATGAAGTATCCGACCATTGCCCAGGAAAACGGTACGCAAGGGCGTGTAACCTGCCAGTTTGTGGTAGGTGCCGACGGCAAGGTGCGTGATGTGAAAGTGCTGAGAGGTGTAGACCCCTATCTGGATAAAGAAGCTGTCCGTGTGATTATGTCCATGCCCAAATGGATTCCCGGCAAGCAGAATGGTAAGGCCGTATCGGTGAAATATACGATACCGGTGATGTTTAGATTACAATAAGTGTGTGTGTTATGAAAACGGTGAAACAACTTCAGCTTTCAGGCTTGCTGGTGCTGCTGACTCTGCTGTCTGCCTGCCAAAGCAAGCCCAAGGACGGACAAACGGATACGTATACCTCCGGTGTGATTGCAATTGCTGCGGACGAAAGTTTCCAGCCTATTGTGCAGGAAGAAATTGACGTGTTCGAAGGACTGTTCCCCTTGGCAGGAATTGTGCCCCGTTATGTGACGGAAGTCGATGCCGTCAACCTCTTGCTCAAGGACAGTCTGCGGTTGGCAATAACCAGTCGCAGACTGACTCCCGAAGAGATGAATTCCTTCAATAGCCGGAAGTTTTTTCCGCAGGAGATAAAGATTGCTACGGATGGGCTGGCATTGATAACCCATCTTGGCAATCCAGATTCATTGATTAGTGTGAAGGACATCCGCCGCATCCTGACGGGTGATGCGAAGCAGTGGAAAGATATCTATCCGGCTTCCCGTCTGGGGGATATCAGTCTTGTGTTTGACAACAAGAACTCCAGTACCGTACGTTTTGCTGTCGATTCCATCTGTAAGGGTGTACCGCTTTCCAGTCAGTTGAAAGCGTTGAAAACCAATAGGGAGGTGATTGACTACGTGGCCCGCACGCCTGATGCCATCGGTATTATCGGCGTGAACTGGCTGAGCGACCGGAATGACAGTACGGGGCTCTCTTTCAGTAAAGAGGTGCGGCTGATGTCCGTCAGTGCTGCTGACAAGGCCATGCCGGACAACAGTTACAAACCCTATCAGGCGTATTTGTATTACGGTGATTATCCGTTGGCACGCAGCATCTATGCCTTGTTGAATGATCCGCGGAGCGCACTTCCGTGGGGATTTGCCTCTTTCCTCGCTTCCGACCGGGGACAGCGGATTATATTGAAGTCGGGATTGGTCCCCGCCACCCAACCGGTGCGCGTGGTGAACGTCAAGGATGAATAACTAAAATGAATGCTAACATGAAACGTAGATTTGTATTTTGTTTGGGAGCGATGCTGTTTGCAGGTACGCTCGCCGCACAAACGCCGGTGCCCGAATGGCAGGCGGGGGTGGATAAAGTAAAAAGTCTGATAAAGACGAATCCGGAGCAGGCTTCCGACGCAGCCGGAGAACTGCTGAAGGGCAAGAACAAGAAAAATGTGGAGCTTGTGACTTCCGTGGCCCGTGCCTATCTGGATGTAGGACAGCTGAAAGAGGCGGAAACCTATCTGGAGATGGCAAGAAAGGCCGACAACAAGGCTCCGGCAGTTTCTGTACTCGAGGGTGACATCGCTTTTGCCCGAAAAGATATCGGAAAGGCATGCCAGCTTTATGAGCAAGCCATCTATTTTGATTCGAATTATAAGGATGCGTATCTGAAATATGCGCAGGCATACAAGTCTGCCAGTCCTTCGCAGGCCATAGAGAAGCTGAACCAGCTGAAGGCCATAGCTCCGGATTGCCTGGAAGCAGACAAGGAGCTGGCGGAAGTGTATTACGCCACCAACCGTTTTGGCAAGGCTGCCGACACCTATGCCAAGTTCATCGATACTCCCGTGGCTACGGAAGATGACATCCTGAAATATGCTTTTGCACTATTCCTGAACCACGACTTCGAGAAATCCTTGGCGGTGGCGCAGAAAGGTTTGCAGAAGAATGCCCGCCATGCCGCATTCAACCGGCTTGTGATGTACAACAATGTCGACCTCAAGCGTTATGACGAGGCAGAGAAGGCTGCCGATGCTTTCTTCAATGCTTCGGATAATGCCGATTATTCATGCTTGGATTACCGCTATCACGGTGCTCTGTTGAGTGCTCTGAAGAAATATGACCAGGCCATTGAGGAATATGGTAAGGCATTGGAGAAGGATGAGAGTCAGGTGGATTTGTGGCGTGAGATTGCCGATGCTTATGAATTGAAAAACGACTATACCCAAGCCATTGCTGCTTATAAAAAGTACTATGACTCGCTGGCACAAGATAAAAAGACGTCCGAAAACTTATTCCAGTTAGGGCGTCTGTACTACGGAGAGGGTACGTCCTCGGACACTCTCTCCGTTCAGTCTGCCGACCGCATGGCGGCATTGCAGGCTGCCGACTCTGTGTTCGCACTTGTTGCCGAACAAGCTCCCGACAGTTATTTGGGAGATATGTGGCGCGCCCGCACACACTCTGCCATGGACCCCGAAACTACAGAGGGATTGGCGAAACCTTATTACGAGAAGGTGGTGGACGTACTGCTTGCCAAAAACGAACCGAGGTACAACTCTGCATTGATAGAGTGTTACAGTTATCTGGGCTACTACTATCTGTTGAAGAGTGACTATGCTACTTCGAAAGAGTACTGGAATAAAATTCTGGCTATCGACCCCACCAATGCCACAGCAAACAAGGCATTGGACGGCATCAAATAGCAATAATTTTAGTTGTTTGTCGTGTCGGGAGGAGTGGAGAGTGATTCTTAGCTCCTCCTTTTTTGTTGCAGGGTCCCCCTTGGAGGCAGTGATTGCTTGCGGTAGTCCGTGGGTGAAGTGCCTAAGTGTGTCTTCACATACTTCCCGAAAAAGGAGATGTTGGGGAAATCCTGATGCTCGGAAATCTCCTTGATAGACTTATTGGAATACTTCAGAAAATATTTGATGTCTTCGACCACATAATCGTTTATCCACTCGAAGGCTGTCTTTCCGCTGACCTTTTTGCAGACGGTGGAAAGATATTTGGGAGTAACACACAGCTTACCCGCATAATAGGAAATAGAACGTTTTTTCACCTCGGTGCAGGCCAGCAGGTCGAGGAATCTCTTGAATAGAATGTTGCTCCGCTTCACCATTTGGCTTTCGGGAGGGGTGCTCAACTGGTTTAAATCTGCCAGCAGCTCATACAGCATGGTGCGTATCAGCGACCTGATGACTTCTTTGTAGTAGGGCTGCTCCGCTTGTTTCATTCGGGCACGTATCACCTTATAGTATAAATCGAACAGTTGCACTCTGTCCTTGTCAATGCGTACTACCGGATTCTGGCTGATATAGAAAGCCTTGTTCCATATGTCACTACTTTTATGAAGGTACTTCTGTGTAATCTGGGTCGACAGACAGAACATGGCGCCCTTGAAGTCGGAACTGGTTGTGCAATTGCTCAGAATCATATTGGGCATACAAATCAGCATCTCACCGGGGTAGATAGCATATTTTTGGGTATTGATGTTTATCTGCAGTCTTCCTTTTACACAGACCACATAGATGTTTGCATTCAACTTGAAATACTTGTTGAAAAGCAAGTTCTTGAAATCTCCAAGTATAGCAATATCGTTGTCGGTATAGTCCGTACTTGTATATTCTGCTATATTGTATGTGTTAAGTTGGTAAATCTTTTCTTCGTTTTTCATATTCATGTCTTTAGCTCCTTTGCAAATGTAAAGCAAGTGGCAGGAAATATAGAGTCCTAAATGGATACAGAAGTGTCCTAATCTTCTTGCGTGTGAGGCTAATTTCGAACCAAAGAATAGAATTGTTCCTTTTTCTGAGCATTTTTTTTCTTGAAACGCTTGTCGTATTGAAAAGAATGTCTACTTTTGCGGTGTACTATTATACTAATACACATAAACAATAAGATATTTAATTCATCCAAGCGTATGTTACAAGTAGAAAACATTTCATTTAGTTATCGCAAGGGGCGGAAAGAAGTCCTGAGCGATTTTTCACTTTCGCTGGAAGCCGGCCGGGTTTACGGTCTGTTGGGTAAGAACGGAGCCGGCAAGTCTACGTTGCTCTATCTGATGAGCGGTTTGTTGGCTCCCAAACGTGGGAGAGTGATGTATCATGATACCGACATGCGCCGCCGGTTGCCCGTCACGTTGCAGGACATGTTTCTGGTACCCGAGGAGTTCGAGCTGCCTCCTATTTCCTTGGTCAGCTATATTGAACTGAACAGTAAGTTCTATCCCCGTTTCAGCAAGGAAGACATGGTGAAGTACCTACATTTCTTCGAGATGGATATGGATGCTGATTTGGGAGCCTTGTCCATGGGGCAGAAAAAGAAAATCTTCATGAGTTTTGCGCTGGCCACCAATACTTCCCTGCTGCTGATGGATGAGCCTACCAATGGACTGGATATTCCGGGAAAGAGCCAGTTCCGCAAATTTCTGGCTTCGGGTATGTCGGACGACAAGACGATTGTCATTTCCACCCATCAGGTGCGTGACATTGACAAAGTACTGGACCATGTGCTGATTATGGACAACAGCCGCGTATTGCTGGACGAATCCACTGCCAGCATTTGCAGTAAGCTGTTCTTCTTGGAGAGTGACGACCGGGAGTTGGCTGCGACTGCCTTGTACACGCTTCCCTCCGTACAAGGCAATTTCTTGATGCTGCCCAATACGGAAGGTGAGGAATCGGAGATTAATCTTGAACTGCTGTTTGGCGCCGTACTTGCAGAGCCTGGGAAGATAGCGGAAATGTTTCACACTAAAACAAATGAATAATGATACGCGATACCTTTTTTAGTTTGCATCGCTTTGTGAACGTATGCCGCAAAGAGATGGTGGAGAATTGGAAGACCTATATACTCCGCTCGGTGATGGTCTACGGAATGTTGGCCATAGTCTTTGTCTGGAATGGATACTATCAGTATCACAATCTGGAAGCGGGAGCTGTGGGCATGGACCCTATCTGGGAGTTTGAGTCCAGATTCTTTCTTTGGGGACTTGTCATTTGGGGATGCATTAGCGCCTCGTTTACCATGGAAAGGATGAAAAGCAAGACGAGTCGTACCGTTGTGCTCATGACACCTGCCACCATGTTCGAGAAATTCTTTGCCCGCTGGCTGGTGGCTACCTGCGGCTTTATCTTGGTCTTTCTGATAGCTTTCAAGCTGGCGGACTTGACAAGAGTCGTCTTCTATCTTCTGGCCTACCCGGAGCTGCATGTCGTTCACTCCTTTCCGTTGTGGGAATTCTGCTGTAACACGAACTGTTTCTATGAGACGATAGGAAGCGGACCGGCTGTGGTGGGGATATTCCTGAGCTGCTACTTTTTCCTACAGTCTTTCTTCCTGCTGGGTAGTACGGTCTGGCCCAAAAATGCACTTATCAAGACTTTTGCGGCCGGTGTCTGCATCTTCGTTTCATATATCCTGATAGCTGTATTGTGCCTGAAGGCCATTCTGCCTAATAACTTCTTCATGACTGAGCCCTATATTGACAGAGAGGCATCGGGCGGCTGGCTGATTTTTATAACTTCGTTTTTCGCCCTTTTCAACTGGGTGCTTGCCTATTTCCGTTTCAAGGAGTCCGAAATCATTAATCGTTGGTAACTATGAACTTTAAGGAAAGTAAAGCCATCTACCTGCAAATAGCAGACCGCATTTGCGACGAGGTACTTCTCGGGCAATATCAGGAGGAAGAACGTATTCCTTCGGTACGGGAATATGCGGCTGTGGTAGAGGTCAACGCCAATACGGTGATGCGTTCGTACGACTACTTGCAGACGCAAGGAGTGATTTACAACAAGCGGGGTATCGGCTATTTTGTGTCGGTAGGTGCACGTAAGCTGATTCTTTCGTTGAGGAAAGAGTATTTTCTGAAGGAGGAAGTGGATTATTTCTTCAAGCAGATTTTCACGCTGGGCATCTCTGCCGAGGAGTTGTCCGGGATGTATCAGGAGTTTATCAAGAAACAAAAATAAAAGAAGACAGTTATGAAACGAACGACTTATATAATGATAGGAATGCTGGTTACCGGTGTGGCAATGGTATGCGGACTCATGTTCTATGTGGTGGACCGCAATGTCACTCAGAAAGATAATTTTATGGAAATCGGCGGAGAACGGAAAACGGTGCAGCTGCCCTCGTGCAGGGTGTTGAAGCTGACACAGCCTCCGGTGGTGTGGAAACAGAAAAAAGAAGGTATTGTGGAGGCAGAGCGTATGTTCTCGTTCGGGGAAGTGCCGTTGGAGGTAACTGCCGGAGACTCTTTGCAGCAGGGCAGTTTCTCCTATGCAGGGGATATGGAGGCTTTTATGTCGATGACTTCCGTTGGCGATACCCTGCTCGTCACCTTTGACTTTCCGGAGGATAAGCTGGAACAGCATCTTCAGAATGACATTTGGATAAGGGTTCGTTCAGAAGGGATGGAATTGCGGTTGCCTGCGGAGGTACAAGCGGTTGTGGTAGATGTGGAAGATATGGAAGCCAATTTCTACGGACTCCGTTGCGATACGCTCTCTTTCCGCACGCGATACCTTGCCCGGCTGGAAGATTGCCATGTCACTGCGCTTGCGGCGCAGGCGCAGAGCTTGCATCTCAACAGCGGCACAGTGCGCAACCTTTATCTGAATCTGGACGAGATAGCCGACTGGGATGTCAATACCGGTTCCTTCCATATCGATACGGAGCATCTGTCCGGCAGTCGCTATCATCGTTGTCTTTTGCAGAAGAATGAATGCCGCCGGGTGTTCTGGACACCGTTAAAGGATGATGCCTCTTTGAGTGTGGAGTTAAAACAAGCAGTTAAAATAGAAGTAGGTGAGTAGCCATAATACGAAATGACTTATCTTTGCACATGAATCAAAAAGTGTAGAGTATATGGCCTTGCAATTGGCATTCGTATTGGTAGCTATCATTATAGGCGCCCGCTTGGGCGGCATTGGACTAGGTGTAATGGGAGGGATAGGTCTGGCAATTCTGACGTTTGGTTTCGGATTGCAGCCTACATCACCTCCCATTGACGTTATGTTGATGATAGCCGCCGTCATTTCTGCCGCATCCTGCATGCAGGCGGCTGGCGGACTGGATTATATGGTAAAGCTGGCGGAACGGTTGTTGCGGAAGAATCCTTCGCAGGTCACCATCTTGAGTCCTATTGTGACCTACTTGTTTACTTTTGTTGCCGGCACGGGACATGTGGCATATTCGGTGCTTCCCGTGATTGCCGAGGTTGCCACGGAGACCAAGATTCGTCCCGAGAGGCCACTGGGCATTGCGGTGATTGCTTCGCAGCAGGCTATTACGGCAAGTCCCATTTCGGCTGCCACCGTCGCACTGCTTGGGTTGCTGGCGGGATTTGATGTCACCTTGTTTGATATTCTGAAAATAACGATTCCTGCTACCATTATCGGGGTACTTGTGGGCGCCTTGTTCTCCATGAAGGTGGGCAAGGAGCTGGCAGACGACCCGGAGTACAGAAAGAGGTTGACCGAAGGCTATCTTGATGTCAAGAAGGTGGAGATAAAGGATATACACAATAAACGGCATGCCGTCTTGTCCGTGCTTATCTTTATCCTTGCCACTGCTTTTATTGTGTTCTTTGGTTCGTTCGACAGTTTGCGTCCTGCCTTCGTGATAGACGGCGAGACGGTGAGACTCGGCATGTCCGCCATTATCGAAATCGTGATGCTCTCTGCCGCCGCCCTCATCTTGCTGCTGACTCGCACCGACGGCATGAAGGCAACGCAAGGCTCCGTCTTCCCGGCAGGCATGCAGGCGGTGATTGCCATATTCGGCATTGCCTGGATGGGAGATACTTTTCTTCAGGGAAACATGCTTCAGTTGACCCAGTCCATCGAGGGAGTGGTGAGGCAAATGCCGTGGCTGTTCGGGATAGCCTTGTTTGCCATGTCGATTCTGCTTTATAGCCAGGCCGCCACTGTGCGCGCACTGATGCCTTTGGGCATCGCTTTGGGCATTTCGCCTATGATACTGGTTGCTCTGTTCCCGGCCGTAAACGGTTACTTCTTTATTCCCAACTATCCCACCGTAGTAGCAGCCATTAATTTCGACCGTACCGGAACTACCCGTATCGGCAAGTATGTGCTGAACCACTCGTTCATGCTTCCCGGACTTGTTTCGACTGGCGTTGCCATCGGGCTGGGGTTGCTTTTCATCAGGATATTCTAAGGGAAACCGCTGCTTTCAATCCGTTGTATATAGGGCTTTGTTTACTTGTGTATAGGGGAGTGTTCCCTTTTACTCATTGCCTTATCAGCGCCTAATGGTCGTGCGGCGATCTGCTGACGGCTGTTAAGCGGGTTGTTGATGGCCGTTAGGCGATTGCATCATGGCCGTTGCATACTGTTGATTCCTTATGTCCGACGTAATAAATACCTTCATTCTCTGAATAAAGCACAGAGGAAAACAGTATTGAAGTCTTGGCTTTGTGTGGCTGTACGCATTTGTTCTGATTGCATTTGAAGGGGGAGGAGATGGAATTAATACCGTGTTTGCAGGATATTGATTTCGTCAGGTACGATATAAATAAGATGTGATGCAAGAAATTAATAACTTGTGTTACTCCATGTTATCTTCTTGTGGTGTCAGTATTTCTGTTTGTGAAACGGTGTGGAAGCAAATTTTGCTTCCACACTTTTGAGTTGCTTCCACCGCATCTTTAATACCGATGAATAAAGGGATGTGGAGAGGAGGTGGAAGTGTGGAAGCAATTTGCACAAACATTATTTGCGCAAACATTTTTTTCTGTCCTTGATGGGAATTAAAAAAATGAGGATAAAACGGTTTATAAAACCTTTTATCCTCATTGTAGTTGCGGAGATCCGACTCGAACGAATGACCTTTGGGTTATGAGCCCAACGAGCTACCAACTGCTCCACTCCGCGATGTTATCGTTTTGTGGGTGCAAAGGTACGGCTTTTTATTTAATATGCAAATAAAATGCATGATATTTTTTAGTATAACTCTGATGAAATATTTAAAATATTGATAATGAGTGTGTTTTCTCCTTTCTTTTTTTGACTGTTTATTAATTCCTATTTCTTATTAATAATGGCTCAAGCTTATCTGCTATCATGCGATAGGCTTCCAGAGTGATATGTAATCGGTCTTTTAGATAGAGTTCTTCTCTAAGTTTGCCATTAGTTCCATACATCATAGAAGTAATATCAAGAAGAGTGACGTTGGCACTGTTAAAAGAGAAAAATCATTTCATATTCTTCATGTTGTTAAATTGTGTAACCTATGGTAAAAATCTTTCTGTTGATTTGCATTATATCACTGTTTTGCGGGAGTATTTAATATCCGTTTTATCTGTTGGTGCAATATATAGAAAGCAGGTTCACCCATAGGACCATGCCCATGCCCGCCGATTTCATAAAGATAAGTGTCTTCATGCCCGACAAGTTTCATCATCCGCCACATGTAAGCGTTTTCCTCATAACGTCCCAAAAGCTCTAACTCCCGATCACCGGTTATAAGTATCAAGGGGGGGGCATCTTTTCTGACATGAAATAATGGGGCGAATTCATCGATAGTAGGTTGTAGATTATCAATACCATTCATTTTACGATAGGAAAAATGACTAATGACTTGGCCGCTAAAGGGAATCAGACCTGCAAGGGAATCTGCATCTATACTGTACTCTTTTAACCATTTTTTGTCTAATCCAATCATTGCAGTGAGGTAGCCGCCTGCCGAATGGCCGGAAACAAATATTTTCTTTTTGTTTCCTCCGTATTTTTCTACTTCTTTAAAAGTCCAGGCTATGGCTGCTGCCGCATCGCCTAAACATTCCGAGATTGTTACTTTGGGAAGTAAACGGTAGTTTACAGCTATCACTATCATGCCACTTTTCTTTAATTTGGTTGGAATGGACTTATTGCCACTAGTCAATCCTCCTCCATGAAACCATATTACAGTTGGGCAATCCTTTAGATTTTCAGGATAATAGATGTCTAACTTGCACCGTTCTTGAGCATATGCATCTTGCGATGTTGCATAGGTTAAATTTTCAATTGTCTTGTAGACGGTTTCCTGAGCGTTGGTAAAGGTGCATATGAGAACGCTCAAACATAAAAGTATTCTTTTCATTTTAATAAATAAAATATTGTATGTGATTATTAATCAGGGTTATTTGTTATTAATGAGATAAGGTTCTATTATTTTGGCAAATTCTTTATAAGCAAGTACGCTGGGATGAAGCCTGTCACTAATATAGAACTTTTCAGGTAAAGCTCCATTCTTGTCATATAGACATGATGTTATATCAACGTAGGTAACTTGGTGGCTGTCTTTGAAGTAGTCTTGTATCAGTTTGTTCACCTCTCTTTCCTTTGGAATCCAGTCGGGCATAGAAGGGGATGGATGAAAAGAAAGGAGAATAACCGGAACGCCAGGAAGATGAATATCCAATAAACGGCAGAAGCACTTAATGTCTTCGAAAACACGTTCGATGGATACGCCATTATAAAGATCATTCGCACCGCATAACAACACTATCTGTGCCGGTTTGTAGGCTACTACCAGGCGTTGATAGTGGTATAAATAGTCGCTGATCCATGAACCGCCATATGCACGATTTAAAACCCTATGATTGGGGAAATAACTGCCGGTATTTTTCCACATGCCCAATGAGGAACTGCCGATAAAAAGAATGCTTCCTGGTTTAGGAAAATCTTTCTCATCCATGCTGTAATAATTGTCCAGCTGTTCTTTATAGGCGTTTGCTCTGAAATACAAAGAATCTTGAGCGTTTGCTATGCTATACACAAACAGCAGAAAATAAATGATTGATATATTCTTTTTCATTCTCTTTAGCTTTTTGTAAATATTGGTAGCTCATCTAAGAATCTTCCAATGTTATTATTCTGTTCTTTTTAAAAGAAGTTGTTACGAATCTCTTTAGCAATGTAACGTCCTATCAATCGTTGCCCTTCTATATCCGGATGTACTCCATCCTTTAGATAGCGCCCACGGGTGTTGGAATTTTCGAAAAACTGACTAATACCGCTTTCGCCGTAGCAATCAATAACCTGAACGGATAAAGCTTGACTGACTTGGCGCAACACTTCATTTCGTTTCCGATGCATTTCATTTTTTGCCTTGTCCCCGGTCTGTATAGGCAACCATACGAATACACGGCATTCCGGGAAGTTCTCAAGTATAGTTTGAATTGCCCATCTTGCCCCTCCTGCCATGGTCGTCACATTAACATCGTCCAGCGTTCTTGCTGATAATGCTTCTGCAACTCCATCAAGTTTTGTATCATTTGAGCCCATTGCAAAAACGAAAACATCGGGTGCGGGATAAACACCGTCCTTTACTTCTGAGATAAATTTCTGAATATGTACTTTGGATACATTATTATGTCTCATTTGCAATTCTTTCTTATCTTTTGTAGGCTTCCATCCATCTGAAATTCCGGCAAAGTTGTCACTGTTGTAATCTTGTGTATCAGGATGGCATGCAAAGGTAGACGAACCAACTGCAACATTATGGTGTGATGCAAATCCCAATAAATCGACTACGGTCTTTGACCATTGGTTGCCAGAGGTAGTGCTGCTGCCATCACAACCAAAGTTCAATTTGCTAAAATTTGTTGTTTGTGCTTGGACTATCAGGCATAGTCCCCATCCTAACATTAGAAATATAATTCTTTTCATGTTTTGTTTCTCTTAATAACCGTAATTATTAGCTCCTATTAATTTGTTCTCAGCAATTTCTGCAGTCGGAATTGCATATAGTAAGTTCTTTTTTGAGCGAATGGTAGAGCGGTTGGCTGAGCCGCAGACAATGAATTGTGTGTCGTTCATAACGTCTAAATATAGTCCCCACCGTAAAAGGTCAAATTTCCTATTGAATTCTTGGCAAAATTCCAAAGCACGTTCTTTCAGGACTAGACTTCTTGCCTCTATCTTATCGGTCACCTTATTTGTATATAAGGTTGTAGCTTTTGCCCGTTTTCTTATGACATCAATATCTTTCATTGCAGCTGTTATATCCCCCAATTCTACTTCTGCTTCAGCTCTGAGCAGGAATGCTTCTGCATAGCGAATTAAAATTACATCTTGTTCTGATTGTGACGCTTCTTTCTGTTTAAAGAAGGTTGGATTAGAGATATCACCTTTATACCATTTAGTCAGACATGGCACTCCGTATTTATATTCCGCGTTAAAATCAGGAACAAAAGCTTTTAGATTGTCCGGTAGACTCTCTGCATTATATTCGTCCGAGAGAGAGGGAAAAGAAACCCATTTTGTGGAGGTGTAGCTTGTTAGGAAGTAATGCCATACACCGTGCACAATACGGTCATCCTCTTTGTCAAATTGGGTATATAGATTAGGGGCCATATATATCCATGCGCCACTGCCACCGTAAGGAGCCGGAGTGTAATAGCTATGTAAACCTGATGTTTGAAAGTCTACGTCACTTACACTGGTTGCTCCCCATACAAATTCTTTGTTTTTCCTATTGTTACCACCCCAAAGGTTTAGATACCCTTCTACTAAATCAAAATCAACACCTCTTCGTGCAATGACCATGTCGCAAAGCTCTTTTGCACGTTGATAACACTGCTGGGCATCTATGTTTTCAGCTCCTTCAACTGCATTGCAGGTATATTTTTTATCCACTCCCTTGATATCTACAATTATTTCTGTATTTCCTTTGCAGGTTAATGCGCTGGAACCCATAGTGCAATATACGCGTGCCAGTAATAGTGCTGCAGCAGTTTTATCTGCATGCCCCCAAGCGCCGACATTGCCTTCTGATGTATAATACATGTATTCTAAGCAAGTTTCCAGGTCATTGACAATTGTGTTGTAGACTGCTTCTACGGAAGCTCTGGGACAATCTGTCTCTGCTTCCGAAGATAATCTCAATGGGACGGCACCATACATTCTTACCAGATGGAAATAAGCGAATGCCCGTAGAAAAAGCGTTTCACCATACAACTGCCTGACAGCGGATTCTGTCTGATAAGAATCTGTAGATTCCAGAGCTTCTTTAGCTTTGTTTGCCCGACTGATCATTCTATAAAAGACACTCCACAAATCATTGTTTGTATTATAGGCATAGTGTCCGGTGATATCGCCGCTACCTGCAGAACTGAGTACCCAAGCTGGAGCCCCACAATGATCGTTGTCGTAGTCCATCCAGGCCATATACGTCTGTTCCATACACCAGTTATCCCAAAAAGTCGCATAGATACCGGTTACTAGTTGTTCTGCTCCTTCTTCAGTCTGACCTAATTTCTCTGATGTGATAGAATAAGGGGTTTCTTCCAATGAACAGCTTGTTGCAAATGCTGCCATCGAGCATATCATTATCAATAGTATTTTCTTCATGATTCGTTTTTATTAATTAAAAAATAACATTAAGTCCCAAAGTAAAGCTTCTCTGCTGGGGATAGGCTCCAGAATCAATACCCCTTAAAGAAGGCGTGGAGCCAAAAGAATTAACCTCAGGGTCATATCCGCGGTATTTGGTGAAGGTCAACAAGTTATTGGCAACCACGTTGAACCGTACGCTATTTATGAACTGAAATGGTTTTCTAATTGTATATCCTATGGATAGAGTGCGTAATTTTAAATAAGAGCCGTCTTCTAGATATAATCTGGAAAAACGAATGTCACGTCCTGAATAATTGAATATCTTAGGGGCAATTCCGCTATTGGGATTTATGCTCCATGATTGTTCATATACGTAGTATGGAACGTTCTGGGTCTGTCCCAGGTTATAAAAACGTAATGAGTTCATATTGAATACGTCATTTCCTTCCACACCCTGAAAAAGAATGCTGAAATCGAAATTCTTCCAGGTCAGGTCCATATTGAATCCATAAAAATACTTGGGATTTGCATCTCCAATCCATGTTTGATCCTGGTCTGTGATAAAACCGTCTTCATCAAGATCTTTATATTTAAGTTCACCGATCCAGTCTCTACGAATTATTTCTTCTGTAGCCGCATCAGAACCGTTCACTGTGTAATCTGGATATTGGGTTTGGAATTGCTTACTATTAATGACTTCCTCGCGTGAGTTCCAGATACCGTCTGTGACAAAACCATAAAATGAACCGATAGAATGACCATCAGCAATAGCATACGGGCGCAAGCTGTTATAGATAGAGTTGGGGAACATCGGGTCTTTGCCAAAATCGCAAATCTCATTCTTGTTAAATGATATGTTGCCACCGAATGACAATGAAAAGTCTTTGTTTTGAATTGCTCTTACATTTAAGCTGGCTTCAAGTCCGCGATTGATAACAGAACCGCTATTGGAAAGTATCTGTAAGATGCCGGTGCTTGGGGGAACTTGCTTGTATTGCAACAGATCCGTGGTCTTTTTATAATAATAATCTACTTCCAATGATATCCGCTTTAATATATCCAATTCAATGCCTGCATCATGCTGCCAAGTAGTTTCCCATGTTAAATCCTTATTTCCTGGATTATATACATTCGTTGCATATCCATTTTCAACCGATGTGCCGAATGGATAATTGGCTGCAGCCATAATGGCAAAAGTTTGGTAAGAGCTGATGGCCTGGTTGCCGGAAGCTCCGTAGCTATAGCGAAGTTTTATATTATCAAAGATATGAGATACTCCTTTCATGAATTTCTCTTCTGACAGCCGATATGAGAAGCCGACAGAGGGGAAAAAGGCTGCGCGCTTGCCTTTGGCAAATTTACTGGAGACGTCATCACGTGCGGTAAAAGTCAGATAATATTTGCCTGCATAATTATAGGCAAGCCGTCCGATCAGTGAAAATAAACGTGAGTCCCCCTTGCCAGAGGTGGCTGATAACATCTCACTTGCATCTTGAAGCAGCCAACCATTGGTAGCATCCGTACCGAAGCCTTGTACTGTAACTACTTTGTTATAGTTGCTGGACGCTTCCCAGGAGGTTCCTGCGGTTGCGCTTACATTATGTTTACCCCAAGTTTGGTTGAACATTAACAAATTGTCGAACACCAATGATGACCGCCAATTATCTCCACCGTATGATTTTCCGTTCACATATTTACCTTCGGCCATAGTTCTCGGCCAGTATTTATTGGCATCATTATGAGTATAGTTATATCCAAGAACAGTTCTGAAAATCAAGCCTTTTGTTAGCGTTATATTTAAATAGTTGGAAGTCCTAAAAGATATGTTTCGATTCTCGTTCAACGCATCAGCGTATCGAGTAGGCACTGCTACCATGCTATATTCATTATCCAAATCGTCTTGGGTTTGTGTTGCTGGATAAGTCAATGCTGAGCGGATAATGCCTTCCGTTCCGTTATTTTGGTTGTTTGTAGCAGTCTTGACAATACTTGAATTTGCAAATGAACCCGATATGGATGTACCTACTTTCAGCCAATCTTTCACTTGTCTATTCAAGTTTAGCTTTATGGTATAGCGTGTATAGTCCGAACCTTCAACGATACCTTCTTGGTTCAGATATCCTCCACTTATAGCATAATCGTATCCTTTGGTCTGTCCTGCAATATTTAAGTTGAGGTCATGTGTCACTCCTGTACGGAAAATCTGATCTTGCCAATAGTACGGATCGTTACTGAAGTCGTCAGGTCCTTGCAAATAAGTGCCTTCTGCATTCTCAACTCCGGGGAAAGGCAGGTCGGTTTGTTCCCAAGGGAAATTGGAAACTTCTTGGGTGTTGATGTAAGATTGATTCCTGTATGTTGCATAATCACGTGCTCCAAGTACCTTTATCTTTTTCACAGGATTGCTAATTGTTGTTTTATATGAAAATGAAATTTGGTCTTTAACATCTAGTCCGGTACCGCTTTTGGTGGTAATCAGGACTACGCCGTTGGCACCGCGAGAACCGTAAATGGCTGTTGACGAGGCATCCTTCAAGATTTCAATAGATGCGATGTCGCTAGGATTAAGCGAGGACAAGGCATTATTGTAAGTGGGCGAGCTCGAGTCAAAATTGATTGTGTCATCATTGCTGTCTGCGATGGGTACTCCGTCGATTACATACAAAGGTTCAGTAGAACCTTGAAATGAATTTGTACCTCGAATCTGGATGCTGATTCCTCCACCGGGAGCTCCATCGTTTGAAACCACGTTCACACCGGTCAGGCGCCCTTGTAGCCCCTTTTCTAGACTTACTGGGGAACTTTTTAGTAAATCTCCACTTTTTACTTGTGCCACAGCCCCGGTAAGATCGCTTTTTTTTACATAGCCATAACCAACGACAACTACTTCATCCAGCGTTTTGCTATCTTCATGCAAAACAATTTTCATATTTACAGTTGCCTTTACTGTTTGTTGCAAGAATCCGATGTAAGATATCGTCAGTGGAGTTCCTATTGGACAATTCAGTATAAACTGACCGTTGATATCGGTAATTGTACCATTACTGGTGCCTTTCTGTAATATATTGGCTCCAATTATGGGTTCTCCATTCTGGTCAACCACTACTCCTGCTATTTTTTGTTTTTGTTGTACTGTTTCTACAGTATGGGAGGAAGTTGCCCACGACAAAGAAGGGCTTCCGCAGAATAAAAGAGTTATAAAAACTCCTGCCATGAATACATTCTTCATATTTCTCAGATAATTTATTAGATTTATAAAGTTATTAAAAGTAAAACGTTGTTGTTTTAAAGAGAGTAAAATCTCTTTTTGCTCCATATCCTATCCATTCTCCATAACTAAAATCAATTTAAAGGTTGACACTCCATTTTATTTTTCGTAGCTCAAAACACTGGCGGGTATTGTTACCAACCTTTATACCCGCCACATGTTTGAATCTAAGAAAAACAGCACGAATTACAAATCCGCCGTTCTGTGGACAAAAGTAAGGAAACAATAACCTGAAGTACTCCTAATTTGTTTCTCAGTCTGTCCGGTTCGTATTTTTACCCAAACGGGAAGCGTTTTTACCCAAATGGGAAGTAGTTGTACTGTATGTATTTAAAGCAATTTCCTATCTTTGCATACAAACATATTCATCTTATTACCATATGAAGCATTTACTGACAGTCATATTTTGTATGATAGTCTATATCACACAGATTAATGCCCGGCTAACTTTTCAAACATTTGATGTAAAGTCTGGAATTTCAGATAACTATGTTATAGCTATGTTACGTGACCAATACGGGTTTATGTGGTTTGCGACACTTAATGGCTTAAATCGTTATGATGGCTATCAATGCAAGCAATATTGGGTTACTGATTCTGATACTTATAGTAATTGTTTTAATAATATATCGGAGGACGCATCAGGTACTATTTGGGTACGTACTCCCGATCAATATTTCTACTACAATAGAGAGTTGGATAAATTGGAAAGTAACATAGAAAAGCGGTTGAGACCACTGGGAATAAATGATAAAATAGAAATGATACATGTTGACTATGAGCAGAATTTATGGTGCATGACTGGGAATAAGCTATATTATTATGATTTTCAGGATAAAAAACTTCAGGAATTATCTTTTCCAGATAAAGAACTATCGCATATAGTTTCCAGACAATCGTATTCTTGCTTGTTATTTTCTAATGGAGAAATCGCACAAGTGGACTGGGAAACAAAAACTGTTCGGAAAATTGTTCAATTAGAACTTCCTCGCTCTGGAGAACATCGTATATATATGGATACCCGGCTTAGATTATGGATTTATACAATATATACCTCCAATCTACAGTGTTATGATATTCAAAATAGAAAGATGTTTGAGTTTCCTGGCAAAGAGACTATACAATCGGATATTGTAAAAGCTATCATAGATGATGGGAATGGTAATATCTGGATAGGTACCAATAGTAAAGGCATATACATCTTGAATGAACAGGCCGATAATCTCATGCACATTCATAGAGATTCAGGAACTCCTTTTTCCTTGTCGAGCAATCACATTAATAGTTTCTATAAAGATAATCAGGATATTCTGTGGGTTGGAACGACGAAGCAGGGGGTTGCGTTTACTGATTTGAATAATACCGCCTTTGAAATATGTAAAACTCCTGAGCAGGAAGATATCAGTTGTTTTCAAGAAGATAGGAATGGGAAACTGTGGCTTGGATTTGATGGAAAGGGATTGGCTTGCTATGACAGCAAACAAATAAACTATAAGTTGTTTAATACTCATAATAGTAATATTCCCTCTAATCTTATTATAGGTTCATATCTTGATTCCAAAGGCAAGATGTGGTTCGGTAGTTATGGGGGTGGCATATTTTATGAACAGAATGGAATCTTTTTCCCTTTTAAACAGACTTTGGAACCAATAGAGTATGTCCGGCATATTGCTGATGACAAATATGGGAATTTATGGGTTGGAACGTTTATGCACGGTCTGTATTGTATAGATAACGGAGGGAAAATAACGTCTTATACAAAAGAGAATTCATGTTTATACACCAATACTATTACAGACTTGGTCTATTCAAGTGACCATGCGATGTTATATATTGGTACTAGTACGGGATTATATGAGTTGAATACTCAAACACAGCAACTTGCTCCAGTGAAAGGGAATGATAATGAAGTGTCATTGATAAAAATGCATATTAGTTGCTTATACCGTGATCAACGGGGATTGTTGTGGATTGGAACCAGACATGGAATTCGAATTTATGATGAAAAAAGTAGAACGCTTACTCGTCTTTCTACAAATGATGGTGTATCTCATCCTTATATACGTGGTATTGTAGAAGACCATAATAAAAATATGTGGATAGCTACAGATTGTGGCATTACTCACATTATTGTGGTTGATGACCCTACTGCCCAAGAGCTGCAATATCGGTGTTATTCCTATTTTAATGAAGATGGTATTGGGGATATTACATTTAACAACTACTCAATTTATTGTAACCGGAAAGGCGAAGTTTTAATGGGAGGTACGGGAAAATATTTAAAGATAGACCCTAATCAGGCTTTGTATCATCCCAACCAACATAAAGTTATTTTTACCGGATTATATTTAGCCAATCAGCGTGTAGACGTAGAGAAAAAAATGCATGACGGGCGAATCTTGTTACAAAAGAATATTCAGTTGCTTGATGAAATTACAATGGATTATTCTGATAGTAATTTTGCATTGGAAATTTCTGCAATGGATTATGGAACACAGCATAAGCTTCAATTTGCATATCGGATGGATGCTAAAGAGGAATGGGTCAGCTTTGAAGGAAATAGAATCCATTTCAACAAACTGTCTCCAGGGATATACAATCTGCAAGTGAAAGTTAATGAACTGCACGGTAGTAGGAATCCAATATCTTATATGACAATTCTGGTACGTCCACCCTTTTGGCTGTCTCCGGTAGCCTATGTTATTTATATGGTACTGTTCTTGTCAGGAGGTGTAGTTTTGCTTAGGCGCCTACGTTCTAGGCATCAACGGATTCTGGTACAACAAAAATGGGAACTTGAAGTAGCCCAGCAGCATGAAATGGATGAAGCAAAGATACGTTTCTTTACAAATATAAGCCATGATTTAAGGACTCCATTGTCACTTATCATAACTCCCTTGGAGAAGTTGATACATTCGGAAAAAGCCGGTCCAATCAAGGACGATTTGGACTTGATGTATCGAAATGCTTCTACTCTGCTTGATGAGGTAAATCAGTTGTTGGATTTTCGTAAACTTGATCAGCAAAAGGTACAATTATCCTTGTCTTACGGAGACATAACTGAGTTTATTGCCGAAACATGCAAGTCTTTCAAGGCGTTATCGCAAAAGCATAATATTGAGTTGAAAGTTTGTATCAACACTTCAAAAATAGAAATGGATTTTGACCGTAACAAAGTGCAGCGAATCATATCCAACCTTCTGTCAAATGCCATCAAGTACAATCATGATAATGGTAGTGTGATAGTTGCTATTGACAAGATATTGGCCGGTGATGGGGAACAGATACATATTCAAATAAGTGACACCGGTATCGGTATCAAAAATGAGAATAAGGATAAGATTTTCGACCGTTTCTTTCAGGAACAGCACATTTCTACTACTTATATTGGGAGTGGTATCGGTCTGCATATTGTGAAAGAATATGTTACTCTCCACGGTGGTGAGATAAAAGTAGAGGATAATCATCCCCAAGGGACTATTTTTACAGTTATCCTACCGATTGCCAAGACATTAAAACTGAATTGTACAGAAGATACATCAGCATTTGATGTGGAAGAACAGTTTCATGCTGATATGTCTTCAGTGGACAGAGAAAAGAACTCTTTACTGATAGTAGAGGACAATGATGACTTTCGTAGTTTTCTTGTCGGTTGTTTGCAAGAATATTATCAGGTATATGAAGCGTCTGATGGAAAGAAAGCTCTCACAGTACTTGCGCAACAATCAATCCATGTGGTAATCAGTGATATAATGATGCCAGTAATGGACGGAATGGAATTATGCCGCAAAATAAAGACTGATATCCGCTATTCTCATATTCCAATTATTTTACTTACGGCCCGTACGGCTGAAGAACATATTCTTAGTGGTTTGAAGGAGGGAGCTGATGAATACATTACAAAGCCGTTTAACTTGGAAATACTTTTATTACGTATAAGAAAGTTGTTGATGTGGACTTTGAAGAACCATGATAAATTTAAAACGAGGGACATCTCTCCATCGGAAATAACCATTAGTTCTTTAGATGAACAACTGATAGAGAAAGCCATTCGTATAGTCGAGGAGAATATGGATAATTCAGAATTCTCAGTAGAGGAACTTAGTGCTCAAATAGGAATGAGTCGTAGTGGGTTATATAAAAAGTTAATGCAAATTACAGGAAAATCTCCTTTGGAATTCATGCGGATACTGCGCTTGAAAAGAGGTAGAAAACTTTTGGAAGGAAGTCAAATGAATATTTCACAAATATCTTATCAAGTAGGGCTTTCGCCCAAACAATTTGCCAAGTTTTTTAAAGAGGAGTTTGGATATTTGCCATCCGAATATAAGAAAAAAGAAGAAAAATGAACTTCTCAATAGCTTGGAGTATATTCATTAAGATATTCTTTGTCATTGGTAGCTTCTTATAAGTGAGTAAGAACTACTTGTGGCACTGATTTTTACTCTTGTAGGTCAAGGGAAGAATTTGTAGGAAAATGCTGTTAGATGAAAAAGAATTGTTATCTTTGTCGTGCTCAACTTAAAATAAATAAGTATGAATTGAAACGTTATAATTTGTAAGTGTTTGATATTCAGAACGAAAATAAATAAGCTTTTTTGCTCAAATAATAAAGCAATGTGCAATTAATCTATGACCGTATCGAAGACAAAAGCTAAATTAGTGGACGTTGCCCGTCAGCTGTTTGCAAAGATGGGTGTTGAAAATACCACGATGAATGATATTGCCCTCGCTTCAAAGAAAGGTAGGAGAACGCTCTATACCTATTTTAAGAGCAAGGAAGATATCTACTTGGCTGTTGTCGAGTCGGAGCTGGATATTCTTTCGGATATGATGAAGCACGTGGTAGAGAAAGATATTCAGCCGGACGAGAAACTGATGGAAATGATTTACACTCATCTGGATGCGGTAAAAGAGGTTGTCTTTCGGAATGGTACTCTTCGTGCCAATTTCTTTCGGGATATTTGGAGAGTGGAGAAAGTGCGCAAACGTTTCGATGCTACAGAGACCCAGCTTTTCAAGGAGGTTCTGCGTGAAGGTATGGAGAAGGGTGTTTTCCAGATAGATGACTTGGATATGACTGCCGAGATTGTGCATTACAGTGTCAAAGGTATTGAAACACCTTATATTCGCGGTCATATAGGGGCCAATCTGGACGACGCGGTACGCGATGCCTACGTGACCCGTCTGGTACTTGGTGCATTGGGAAAGAAGTAAGATACATTTTATAAATAATTTTTAAATAATATGGGATTATTAGATGGAAAAACAGCCATTGTGACAGGTGCTGCACGCGGCATCGGCAAGGCTATCGCTTTGAAGTTCGCTCAAGAAGGAGCAAACATCGCATTCACTGACTTGGTGATTGATGAAAATGCCGAGGCTACGGCAAAAGAATTGGAAGCTTTGGGAGTAAAGGCAAAAGCTTATGCCTCCAATGCAGCAAACTTTGAAGACACTGCCAATGTAGTGGCAGAAATCCATAAGGACTTTGGACGTATTGATATTCTGGTAAACAATGCCGGTATCACACGTGACGGTCTGATGATGCGTATGAGCGAACAGCAATGGGATATGGTTATCAATGTCAACCTGAAATCGGCATTTAACTTTATCCATGCCTGCACACCCATCATGATGCGCCAGAAGGCGGGTAGCATTATCAATATGGCATCTGTGGTAGGTGTTCACGGCAATGCCGGCCAGGCCAACTATTCTGCTTCCAAAGCAGGTATGATTGCTTTGGCCAAGTCTATCGCTCAGGAGCTGGGCTCTCGCGGCATCCGTGCCAATGCCATTGCTCCGGGGTTCATCATGACAGCCATGACCGACGCCTTGTCTGAAGAGGTGAAGGCTGAATGGTGCAAGAAGATTCCTTTGCGCCGTGGCGGCACACCCGAAGACGTGGCAAATATCGCTACTTTCCTGGCTTCTGATATGTCTTCTTATGTATCCGGTCAGGTTATTCAGGTAGATGGTGGGATGAATATGTAATTTAATGATTAATGAGAAGTTGGGTGTTAGTCATTAATCACTAATCATTAAACATTAACAACCGATGACTGTCGTATACGAAGACAATCATATCATTATAGTCAACAAGACCGCTTCCGAGATAGTTCAGGGAGACAAAACGGGTGATACACCGCTTTCGGAAACTGTAAAGCAGTACCTGAAAGAGAAGTACAGCAAGCCTGGAAATGTCTTTATCGGTGTCGCCCACCGGCTGGACCGCCCCGTGAGCGGTCTTGTTGTTTTTGCCAAGACCAGTAAGGCACTGTCGCGTCTGAACGAGATGTTCAAGAATAGCGAGGTGAAGAAGACTTACTGGGCAGTAGTGAAGAACTTACCCCGCGAGGAAGAGGGGGAATTGGTGAACTATCTGGTGCGAAATGAGAAACAGAACAAGAGTTATGCATACGACAAGGAGGTGCCGGGCAGCAAGAAAGCGATTTTGCATTACCGGCTCATCGGGCGGTCGCAGAACTATTATCTGTTGGAAATAGATTTGAAAACCGGACGCCATCACCAGATACGTTGTCAGTTGGCAAAGATGGGCTGTCCCATCAAGGGAGATTTGAAGTATGGTTCGCCCCGCTCCAATCCTGACGGCAGCATCTGTCTGCATGCGCGGTATATCCGTTTTGTGCATCCGGTGTCCAAAGAACTGATAGAAGTGGAGGCGCCCGTTCCTCCCGGAAATTTATGGAATGGTTTTGAAACGATTTAATCTTACAGTAATGAAGAAAATCACAGTTTTGTCGGGTTTGCTGCTCCTTGCGGGATTGGCTGCCCAAGCTCAGGAAAGAGTTGCTGAGTATAACGTGCGTCCGGCCGTTACGGTGCGCACTCCCCTCCAGGGCGATAGTATCAACTTCAAGGGAGACAAGTTTACTACCGGCAATCTTCTGAAGACGAAGGTCAGTCTCGACTTCGACGGAGGTCGGTATGAACGTATGGTTGCTGATACGGCTGGATATGTAACTGTGGCAAAGGCGGACAAGGACAATCTGTTCTATCTGTTTGCTACCAATCTGCGTGCGGAGCGTTTCATGAAGGGCAAGCTGAATGTATATTCTCCTGCCCGTTTTGAGGTGTTTGTAAACGGTGAATCCAAGCAAGTCAAGGAGACAGCGGAGGACAGCTTGTCGCAGGTCCGTCCTACGGCTGTCAGTCTGCGTATGGACCCCGAAGCGGATTATGAAATAGTCATCAAGTTGCTTTCAAGTGCGGACGACAAGATGCAGCCGATGCTGAAGTGCGAATTTGAAAAGGAAAAGGATTTTGCCGATGTAGCCTGCCGGATGGCACCGGACATGAAGAGACGTTTCTCTTTGTTCAACACCAATTTCGGCTCCCGAGCGAGCAGGGTTTCTCTTTCGCCCAACGGCAAGTATCTGCTGACCCGCTATTCGGACAATTACGACGTGAAGCGTTCCAGGACCCGTTGTGAGCTGACCGAGGTAAAGACCGGCCGGGTGATATTGCCCAATGCCAATGAAAAGATGAACTGGATGCCCAACAGCAACAAGCTCTATTATACGGTTATGGGCGAGGAGCAGAATGACCTGGTTGTGTTCGATCCCGCCACGATGCGTGAGGAAGTGCTGCTGAAGAATGTTCCCGAAGGATATTTCAGCTGGTCTCCTACAGAAGACTATCTTATCTATATGCTCACGGACGAGGGCGAAAAGGTGAGTGGCCCGTTGAAACGTCTCTTGCATCCGGACGACCGTATCCCCAATTCTCGTGACCGCTATTATCTCATGAAATACGATGTGGCGACGGGACTTTCCGAGCGCCTGACCTACGGTAGTCACAACGTCTATCTGAATGATATTTCCCCGGATGGCAAGAAACTGTTGTGCAGCACTTCCAAGCCGGACATCACTCGATGCCCTTTCTCCCTCTCTTCTCTTTTCGAGATTGATTTGACCACCTTGCAGGCAGATACGCTGGTCGCCTGGGATGCTTATCTGGGAAGTGCTTCTTACTCTCCGGATGGGAAGCAGCTTCTGGTGACGGGCAGTCCGTCTGCTTTCGGAGGCATTGGCAAGAATTGCGGTGAACATCCCATAGCCAATGACTTTGATACCCAAGCATTCATTATGGATTTGGCTACAAAGAAAGTGCAGGCTATCACGCGCGATTTCAATCCTACAGTGTCTCCCGTGCAGTGGAACCGTGTGGACGGATGTATCTATTTCGATACGACTGATGGGGATTGCAGGCATATATACCGTTATGTTCCGAAGACGGGCGGCTTTGAAATGCTTCCGCTTGAAGAAGATGTGATTACTTCCTTCACGCTGGCCAATGACAATCCGGTTGTGGCTGCCTATGTGGGTGGAGGAAACACCAGTACGGGCGTAGCCTATACGTACGACACGAAGAAAAAAGTTTCTACCCTGCTTGCCAACCCCATGAAGCCCGTCCTCGACAAGATTGAGCTGGGACAGATGGAAGAGTGGAACTTTACAGCTTCGGACGGTACGGAGATAAAGGGAATGATTTGCCTTCCGCCGTCTTTCGACCCGAGCAAGAAGTATCCGCTTATCGTGTACTATTATGGAGGAACGACTCCTACGACTCGCGGTATAACTTCCCCGTACTGTGCACAGTTGTTTGCGTCACGTGACTATGTGGTTTATGTTATCCAGCCCAGTGGTGCCATCGGGTACGGCCAGGAGTTCTCTGCACGCCATGTCAATGCATGGGGTGAGCGTACGGCCGATGAGATCATTGAAGGTACGAAGAAATTCTGTGCAGCCCATCCGTTTGTCAACGATAAACGTATCGGATGCCTGGGTGCCTCTTATGGAGGATTCATGACGATGTATCTGCAGACTAAGACGGATATGTTTGCTGCCGCTGCCTCGCATGCTGGCATCAGCAATGTAACGAGCTATTGGGGCGAGGGTTATTGGGGATATTCCTATAACTCTGTTGCGGCAGCCGATAGCTATCCTTGGAATAATCCCGATTTGTTTACGAAGCATGGAGCATTGTTCAATGCGGACAAGATTAATACCCCTCTGTTGTTGCTGCATGGCACGGTAGATACAAACGTGCCTATCGGTGAAAGTATCCAATTGTATAATGCGCTGAAGATATTGGGTAAGCCGGTGGAATTTATTACCGTAGATGGTGAAAACCATTTTGTACTTGATTATGCAAAACGTGAATTGTGGCACAATTCAATCATGGCTTGGTTTGCCCGTTGGCTGCAGGATAGTCCGGCATGGTGGAATGACCTTTATCCAGAAAGACATTGGTGATGTTTTAATTAACAATTGATAATTAAAAAAAGCCGTTTCCCAGAATAGACAAGGAGGAAACGGCTTTTTTGTTGTAGTGTGCTTACTGTTATTGGGCCACTTTTGCTGTGTCTTGGACGTTCTCGGCTTTCTGCAAAGTATCCGTTACCACAGTGTCGTTAGACAAGGTTGTTGTCTTACTCGGCTGTTCTACCGGAGCCTTAGCTTGAGCCAAGAACGTTCCGCCACAAACAAACATAAACAGGGCTGCTACTAATACTAATTTTTTCATAATTCATTTGCTTTTAGGTTGGTATATCTTATTGTTAAGTCTAAGTGCTTGCTTGTTGTAGCGCTTGTTGCTTACGTCTAATATAGGTCAAATGGTGTGCCAGAAAGAGTGTGTGTTGGATAATGTTCTGATAGTTAGTGATATATGTTTCTATGCAAAGTGTGGCATAGTGTGGAAAAGTGTGGAATGTGTGGAGGGGAGTGTGGAATAATTCCACACCTTTTAGTCGGATATGTTATAAAGCTTCAACTTGTTGTACAGCGTTTTGCGGTCAATGCCCAACAGTTGTGCAGCGCGGCTCTTGTTGTTTCCCGTCTGCCGCAAGGCTTCGATGATTTGATGCTTCTCTGCCTCCTCATTGCGGAGAGGGATACCGATGATGGCCGGTGCGGGTTCTTTCAGTTCATTCAGTTCGTTGATAGTAATGAATTTGCCTTGTGCCAGCAAGGTTGCACGGCGTACCATATTCTTCATTTGGCGTAGATTGCCGGGCCAGGGATATTCCAATAGGGCGCGGGATGCCTTGTCATCAAAGCCGGTCAGTTGCTTGTCCATTTCGCGGTTGGCCTGGTCCAGAAAGAAATTGGCAAAGAGCAGGATGTCTTCACGGCGGTCTTTGAGTTGCGGCATGCGTAGGGTGAATTCATTGATACGGTGATATAAATCTTCACGGAACGCCCCTTTTTCGATGGCTTGCTCCAGATTTTCGTTGGTGGCGGATACCAGACGTATGTCCACGCTTATCTCTTTGTTTGAACCTACCGGACGTATCTTGCGCTCTTGCAAAGCACGCAGCAACTGTATTTGCACTTCATAGCTCAGATTACCTATCTCATCCAGGAAGATGGTACCGCCGTTGGCTTCGACGAAAGCGCCCGTTTTGTCGGTCAGTGCGCCGGTAAAGGCGCCCTTTATGTGCCCGAAGAACTCCGAAGCGGCCAATTCTTTGGGAATAGAACCGCAATCGATGGCTACAAACGGCTGGTCGGCACGCTTGCTGAGCTGGTGGATGCGGTGAGCTACGTATTCTTTGCCCGTTCCGCTGGCACCATTGATGAGTACAGACATATTGGTAGGTGAAACCAGTTTCACATAATTGTAGAGTTGTTTGGCTGCGTCGCTCTCTCCCTCAAGGAAGTCGGAGGAGGACAATGAGCCTTCTGCACCCTTCAGAGGCTGATTTTTCATCTTGTCGGAATGCATCGTCTGTTTGGGTGAAACGGATGGTCTGTTTGGGGTAAACGCATCATCTGTTCGGGACGAATGCATCATCTGTTTCAAAGCGGAGGATGATGCATTCAAGGCTTCGCCTATTTTTTTCAGTAATTCGTCCGGGTTCACAGGCTTGGCAATGTAATCGCAGGCTCCCAGTTTCATGGTTTGGACGGCCGACTGTATGTCAGCGTATCCTGTCATGATGATAAGCGGTATTTGCAGGCCGTGTTCGCCCAGCCATTTCAATAAGTCAATGCCATCCTTGTCGGGCAGGCGCAGGTCAGACAATATCAAATCTACGGTTTCCGACTCAATATGTTTTTGAGCACGGGCAATGCTGCTGGCGGAGGTTACTTGGAAACCTTTTTTGCCGAGCCATGTTTTTAGCATCATGCCGTAAGTAATATCATCTTCTACAATTAATATGGATGTCATTGCTTTAGCCTTTTATCTCTTTTATGTAGGCAAAGGTAAGTGCTTTTGTCTGATTTTAGTATATTTGCAAACTTAAATTAAATAAAAAACAAAATGAAAAGAAATCTTATTGTATTATTAACTATACTGGTTTGCGGTCTGGCTGCTTGCAAGCCGGGACAAAAGAAAGAGGAAGATATGGAAAAAGAAACGAAGCTGAAGATTGAAACAAGTGCGGGTGACATCACCGTGAAACTGTATAATGAAACCCCGAAACACCGTGATAACTTTATCAAGCTGGTGGAAGACGGCACGTATGAAGGTACGCTGTTCCACCGTGTCATCAAGGACTTTATGATACAAGCAGGTGACCCGGAATCGAAGAAGGCTCCGAAAGGCAAGATGCTGGGGGCAGGCGACGTGGGTTATACCGTTCCTGCCGAATTTGTTTATCCGAAGTATTTTCACAAAAAAGGTGCTTTGTCGGCTGCACGCCAGGGTGATGAGGTGAACCCCGACAAGGCATCATCCGGCTGCCAGTTCTACATTGTGACCGGAAAAGTGTATAATGACTCTACCTTGCTGGGGATGGAACAGCAGATGAATCAGATGCGCCTGAACAATGCTTTCAACGCGTTGGCGCAGAAGCATATGAAGGAAATCTACAAGATGCGTAAGAATAATGACCAGGACGGTCTGATGGATTTGCAAGATTCCTTGATTGCGCAGGCAGAGGCTCAGGTTGCCAAGGAACCGGAGTTCAAGTTTACCCCCGAGCAGGTGAAGGCTTATACTACCGTGGGCGGTACTCCGCATTTGGACGGTGCATATACCGTGTTCGGTGAAGTGCTGGAAGGTATGGATATTGTTGATAAAATACAGAAGGTCAAGACTGACCGTAACGACCGGCCCGAAGAGGATGTGGTTATTAAAAAAGTGACAGTGATAGATTGATGATAGATTCTGTCATTCCATTTTATGAAGATAAACAAAAAGATATTTGACAACGGTCTGCGGTTGGTGCACAATGAGGACACCAGCACGCAGATGGTTGCCTTGAATATTGTTTATGATGTGGGTGCCCGTGACGAACATCCCGAGCATACGGGTTTTGCCCATCTGTTCGAGCATCTGATGTTCGGAGGTTCGGTGCATATTCCTGATTATGACGCTCCTTTGCAATTGGCAGGCGGGGAGAATAATGCATGGACCAATAATGATATTACCAATTACTACCTGACGGTTCCAAAATCGAATGTGGAAATCGGCTTCTGGCTGGAGTCCGACCGCATGCTGGAACTGGCATTCAGTGAGCAAAGTCTTGAAGTGCAGCGTGCGGTGGTGATGGAGGAATTTAAACAACGTTGCTTGAACCAGCCGTATGGTGATGTGGGACATCTGCTTCGTCCTTTGGCTTATCAAACGCATCCTTATCGCTGGCCTACTATCGGGAAAGACCTCTCTCACATTGCCAATGCCACGCTGGATGAGGTAAAGGAATTCTTTTTTCGTTTTTATGCACCTAATAATGCAGTGCTGGCCGTTACCGGAAATATTTCGTGGGAAGAAACGGTTAGGCTGACAGAAAAATGGTTTGCTCCCATTCCCCGTAGGAATGTGCCCGTAAGGCAATTACCGCAAGAAGTTGTACAGACGGCAGAACGCCGGCAGACGGTGGAACGGAATGTTCCTCTGGATGCTTTGTTCATGGCTTATCACATGTGTAGCCGTGAGGATGCCGATTATTATGCCTTCGATATTCTGTCGGATATTCTGAGCAATGGACGTTCCAGTCGCTTGACCCGCAGGCTGGTGCAGGAGCAGAAGTTCTTTTCCAGTCTCGATGCCTATATCTCCGGTACACGGGATGCCGGCCTGCTGCATATCAGTGGAAAACCATCTGCAGGCGTATCTTTGGAACAAGCCGAGGCTGCTGTCCGGAAAGAGTTGGAAGAGTTGAAATCCGGGTTTGTTGGAGAGCAGGAATTGGAGAAAGTAAAGAACAAGTTTGAGTCTACACAGATATTCGGCAACATCAATTATCTGAATGTTGCCACGAATCTTGCCTGGTTTGAACTGACCGGGCAGGCGGAAGACATAGACCGTGAAGTGGACAATTACCGCTCTGTGACGGCAGAACAGCTTCATAGGGTCGCCCAACAGACCTTCCGCGATGAAAACGGGATTGTGCTTTATTACCAAAAAGAAAACCTTTAGTATGAAAAAATTATTTGATACGTATAAGCAGCACTATAAAGCATTGCTTCTCCTGGGGCTACCCATTGTGGTGGGGCAGTTGGGAGTCATTGTGCTTGGTTTTGCCGATACGCTGATGATTGGGCATCACAGCACGGAGGAACTGGGTGCCGCTTCTTTCGTAAACAATCTGTTTACTCTTTGCATTATTTTCAGTACGGGCTTCAGCTACGGGCTGACACCGGTTGTAGGGGGCTTCTACGGTAACCGCCGCTTTGCCGAGGCAGGGCAGGCGTTGCGGTGTAGCCTGGTTGCCAATGTGCTGGTGGCTTTGTTGCTGACTCTTGTCATGGCTGTTCTCTATTTCAATGTGGAGCGGCTGGGACAGCCCGGAGAATTGTTGCCTCTAATCAAGCCTTACTATCTGGTGTTGCTTGCTTCACTGGTCTTTGTCATGCTGTTCAACGGTTTCAAACAGTTTACGGACGGCATCACCGATACCAAGACGGCCATGTGGATTCTGCTCGGAGGGAATGCGCTTAACATCGTAGGAAACTATATACTTATCAATGGAAAGCTGGGCTTTCCGGAGATGGGACTGCTTGGTGCGGGTATCAGCACTTTGTTCTCCCGCATTGTGATGGTGGTGGTCTTTGCGGCGATTGTGCTTCGCGGCCGCCGGTTTATCCGTTACAGGCTCGGCTTCATGCGGCTGGGGTGGTCGATGCCGATGTTCAGGAAGCTCAATGCACTGGGCTGGCCCGTGGGTATGCAGATGGGTATGGAGACCGCTTCCTTCAGTCTGAGCGTCGTCATGGTGGGCTGGCTGGGGACACTTGCCCTAGCATCGCATCAGATAATGCTTACTATCTCTCAGTTCACCTTCATGATGTATTATGGCATGGGCGCTGCGGTTGCCGTGCGTGTCAGCAACTTCAAGGGGCAGGGAGACGGGCAGAATGTGCGCCGCTCGGCGTATGCCGGCCTTCACATCATCCTGTGTATGGAGGTGGTGTTGCTGGGTATCGTCTTTGCGCTTCGCGGTCAGGTAGGGGGATGGTTTACGGACAATGCGGAAGTGTCCGGCATGGTTGCCGCTCTCTTCTTCCCGTTCTTGATTTACCAGTTCGGCGATGGGTTGCAGATTAACTTTGCCAATGCCCTGCGCGGCATCTCGGATGTGAAACCGATGATGATTATTGCATTTATATCCTATTTTATTATATCTTTGCCCGTAGGGTACCTTTGCGGTTTCGTTTTCGGTTGGGGGCTGACGGGAGTCTGGATGGCTTTCCCGTTCGGACTGACCAGTGCGGGAGTGATGCTGTGGTTGAGGTTCCGTAAACAGACCAGGGAAAGGATTTGATAGTATGAATAATGTCTCCAAAGTAAAGATTGCCGTAGGCTACACTTTGTTGCTGGCGGTATTGTTTTTTTCCTTGTTTTTCGTACACCGGGAAATGGAGAACCTTATTCTTACTGATGACCGCGATGTACAATGGACAGACAGCGTGCTTGCTTTGATACGCGAGAAGGATACCAATACGATAAAAATGCTGCGCACGCTGAGTGAGGCGAATGACAGCATGGTATCCACCAGTGACATTGAGCAGATAATTGCCCAGCAGGACTCGGTAGTGACCCAGCAGCGTGTGCAGCACCGTATCATTACACATCGGGATACCGTCGTGACACGCCCTCGGAAGAAGGGGTTTTTCCGTCGTTTGGGTGAAGTGTTTGTCCCCCCAAAGAAAGATACGGCTATCCAGGTAAAGACCTCCCTTGAATTTGCAACGGATACGGTGATTGAACCCTATAATCCGGCCGATTCTTTGCATGAGAAACTGCGTGCCGTGGCCCAGCAGAAAAAAGCTGTAAACACTGTTATACAGCGACGTAAACGCTATCTGCAACGCTTGGACCATATGCTGACCGCTCGTATTGACAGCTTGCTGAAAGATTACGAGACGGAAACTCTGCTGCGTGCACGGACGGAAGCCGAGTATCAACAAGCGGTCCGACGCCGTTCGGCCAAGATTATCAGTGGCATTGCCGTAGGTGCGGTGTTGCTTTCCGCTTTTTTTCTTATTATCATCGGCCGCGACATAACCCGAAGCAACCGTTACCGTCGTGAGTTGGAAGAGGCCCGTCGTCGTGCCGAGGATTTACTCGCTGTCCGTGAAAAACTGATGCTTGCCATTACCCATGATTTCAAAGCCCCGCTCGGTTCTATTATGGGCTATGCCGACTTGCTTTCCCGTCTGACGGTGGATGAGCGTCAGCGGTTCTATCTGGACAATATGAAAACCTCATCGGAACATCTGCTGAAGCTGGTCGTTGATTTGCTCGACTTCCATCGTCTTGATTTGAACAAGGCCGAAATCAACCGGGTCACCTTTCATCCTTCCCGCCTGCTTGAAGAGATACACGTCAGTTTTGAACCACTTACGGCTGCCAAAGGACTGGCGCTTCATTGCGACATTGCCCCGGAGCTGGGCGGTACCTATATTTGCGACCCCTTGCGTCTGCGCCAGATTATCAACAATTTGCTGTCCAATGCCGTGAAGTTTACGGACCAAGGCAGTGTTACCATGACTGCCCGTTACGAGGACCGTCGACTGGTAGTTGCCATTGCTGATACCGGTAAAGGTATGGAACCTGCCGACCGGGAACGTATCTTCCAGGAGTTTACCCGCTTACCGGGTGCTCAGGGTAAAGAGGGGTTTGGACTTGGACTTTCCATTGTCCGTATGCTGGTACAGTTGCTTGAAGGCACGATTGATGTAGACAGTGTGCCAGGCAAGGGAAGCACTTTCACCATATATATTCCTATCTATCCCGTAAGGAGTGAAGGACGGAGAATGAAGGATGAAGAATCGGGATGTGCTGCCACGCCGAATGGCAATTCTTCATTCCCCGTTCCTCATTCTTCACTGAAGAATGTCCTCCTTATCGATGATGACCGTATTCAGCTTACCCTTACTGCCGCCATGCTTCAGCAGAGTGGTATAAATTCTGTCTCTTGTTTACAACTGGATGAACTGCTGGATGCCTTGCGCACTGCAACCTTTGATGTTCTGCTTACTGATGTGCAGATGCCTGCTATTAATGGTTTTGATTTACTGAAACTGCTTCGTGCTTCGAACATACCGCAGGCACAGTCTGTTCCGGTGATTGCTGTCACTGCCCGCAGTGACATGCAGCGTGAGGAATTTACGGTGCATGGATTTGCCGGATGCCTGCATAAGCCGTTTACCGTCAGTGAATTGCTACATGAATTGAATATGGAGGACAAAGGGATGGAGGTTATGGAAGTTTCGGAAACTTCGGCTTGCCCGGGGTATAAATTCTCTTCGCTCACTGCTTTTTCGGTCGATGACCCCGAGGCGGCAAAGTCCATTCTGGAAAGTTTTGTGGCTGAAACCCGCCTCAATGCGGAGCGTTTGCAGAAGGCTGTGGAGAATGAGGATGTGGACGAGATGGCTGCTGTCTCCCACAAAATGATTCCCCTCTTTACTTTAATTGGAGCAGCGGAACTGGTTGCATTGCTGAAACTGTTGGAAACTTCTCATGGAGTGCCTTTTACCGGAGAGTTGAAAGAACACGCCCTTGCCGCCCTCGTTTTGATAGAGGATGTCATTACTCAGGCAACAGCTTTTCCGTAATGGGGGAACAGAGAAGAATACGTGATTTTTCTCTGTCGGGAACCAAATGTCGAAAGAAATTGTTTACTTTGTAGGACTTTTAAATACGATGAAAGATTGACGTTCCGATGAGAAGAAAATGGTTGAGAACAGCACTGTGGGTGTTGCTTACTCCTATTATACTGTTTATAATATTGATGATATTGCTTTATGTGCCTCCCGTACAGAATTTGATACGGAAGCAGGCTACGGCAATTGCATCAGGTGCTACGGGTATGGACATATCCGTGGAGCGGATTGACCTTCGCTTTCCTTTGAATTTGTTGGTCCGCGGTGTATTGGTGGTACAGCCTGCCGACAGTGCTGTTGATGTGCAGCATCCCGATACCTTGCTGAATCTTGGAAGTTTGAACGTACGGGTACAGGCATGGCCTTTACTCAAAGGGAAAGTGGAGGTGGATGACATTACCTTGAAACAAGTTGCTGTCAACTCCTCCAATTTAATGGAAGGTATGTGCATCAAAGGAGTACTGGGGCATTTCTTTTTCGAAAGCCATGGCATAGACCTTACAAAAGAAGATGCCATCCTCAATAATATAGAATTGAGCGATACCCATGTGCAGGTGATGCTTGTAGATACCACTGAGACTCCCAAGGACACTACTGACACTGCGTTAAACTGGAAAGTCACACTCCATACTCTGAAGTTGAAGAACGTCTCGGTCGATTTACAGATGCCATTGGACTCCATGGGGCTGAAAGCCCATATAGGAGATGCTGAGATTGCGGACGCTGCTGCCGACTTGAAACACCAGTTCTATGGCTGGAGAAAATTCCTGCTGACTGGAACTTCTGTCAATTATGATACCGCTGGCCCGGGGAGTGCGATAGGCTTCGACCCCTCGCACATTGCTCTTCGCGACATTCGCCTGGGCATTGATTCTGTGATGTACTACGGCAGAGATATGAATGCCGTTATCCGGGAATTTTCCATGTATGAGCGTTCCGGTTTGAGCGTCACCTCCCTGACCGGGCGGTTGTTTGCCGATTCTACCGTTATCCGTATCCCTTCTTTGAAGTTGCTGACACCTCATAGTGAGATGAACCTTACGGCACAGACTTACTGGGAACTGATAAATATACCTACCACCGGCCGTCTGACAGCCCGTTTCAATGCCCGTATCGGCAAACAGGATGTACTGCTTTTTGCCGGTGGCTTGCCGGAAGCTTTCAAGGAAGCCTATCCGTTCCGTCCGTTGGTGATTCATGCCGGTACGGAAGGAAACCTGAAGCAGATGCAGATTTCCCGTTTTACGGCTGAGCTGCCCGGAGCCTTTTCGTTGAGTGGGGGAGGAGAATTCTGGAGCTTGACCGACAGTGTGAAACGCAATGGAAGCATGGACTTCGAAATGCATACGCAGAACTTGAACTTCCTGACCGGACTAGCTGACATTGCTCCCGATGGCTCCATCATTGTGCCGGACAGTATGCACCTTGCGGCACGTCTCGGTATGGAGGGGGCGCAGTGCACTGCCGCCCTGAAACTGAAGGAGAAGGAAGGCGCCTTGAATTTGGACGCCGCCTATAATCTTGCTACGGAAGCCTACCATGCCGACCTTGCCATCAACAACTTGCAGGTGCATCACTTCCTGCCCAAGGACTCTATCTATACTCTTACGGCAAAGATGTCCGCTAAGGGGCAAGGGGTGGATGTGGCATCACGAAAAACTGTGGCCGCTTTGAATGCCTCCTTGGAAAAACTACAGTATGGCCATTGGGACATTTCCGGTGTAGATGTGCATGCCGGACTCAAGTCATCCGTTGCTACCGTCCGTCTTGCCAGCGATAATGTCCTTCTCAAGATGCAGGGAAATGCGGATATGCGTCTTGACCGCAGCTATCTGGATGGCGCTTTGGATTTAAATGTGGAAGAGGTGAATCTGCATAAGCTGGGTTTGGTGCCCCGACCATTGAAACACCCGTTTGCCTTTACAATGGGAGCGGAGGCACGTCATGATTCTCTCAAGTTGAGGCTTGATGCCGGTGACTTGAATCTGCGTTTCCGCGCTCACAGCACGTTGAAGAAGTTGATGGAACAGTCGGATAAATTTGTCTCTATCCTGACAAAGCAGATTGATGAACGGCGTTTGGACCATGCCGCTTTGCGCCAAGTCCTTCCTTCAGCGGGCATGCATCTGGAAGCCGGTAACCAGAATCCCGTCAGCTATTTCCTGGCTGCAAAGGGTATTTCCTATAATGATTTCAAACTGAGCTTCGGATTTACTCCGCAAGTCGGCATCAATGGACGTACAGCTGTTCACGGATTGCGCATGGACTCCTTGCAGCTCGATACGATATTTTTTACAGTAAAGCAGGATACTGCCCGCATGAAGTTGCAAGGTGGTGTCATAAACGGTCCCAAGAACCCGCAGTTTGTGTTCCGTAGCACACTGACGGGTGAAGTCCGTAATGAAGATGCGGAACTGACTGTGGATTATGTGAATGGAAAAGGGCAGACCGGTGTTCTATTCGGTATTAATGCCCGTCCGTTGACCGAAGGACACGGTCGCGGTAATGGTGTGCTGCTGAACCTTATTCCTGCCGAGCCGATTATCGCTTTCCGTAAATTCCACTTTGCGGACAATAGTAACTGGATTTATCTGCATAAGAATATGCGCGTCTATGCCAATATTGATATGGACAGCGACGATGGTCTGTGTTTCCGTATGCAATCCGACAAGAATGATACCCTTTCCTTGCAGAATATAAACGTAGAACTGAGCCGATTGCGCTTGGATGAACTTACGGAGGTACTTCCTTATATGCCCCGGCTTACGGGATTGTTCTCCGCCGAAGCAAATTATATACAGACTGCCACTTCCCTGCAGGTGTCCGCCGAAGCCAATGTAGAGAAACTGACCTACGAACGCCAACCGGTTGGAGACATCGGCCTGGGGGCTACCTGGTTGCCGGGCGACAAGAATACGCACTATCTGAATACCTATTTTACATATGATAATGAAGAAGTGATGACCGCCGACGGTATCTTGACGCAGAAGAACGGAAAGGATACCCTGGAAGTGTCCACCCGTTTCGAGCATTTTCCATTGAAGATGGCCAATGCATTCATCCCTGACCAAACGGTGGCCTTTACCGGAGATATTGATGGAGGGCTTTATATTTATGGTTCGCTGGACAAGCCTCAAATGCATGGTGATATTGTTTTGGACAGTGTGTCTGTCTATGCACGCCAGGCGGGAGCACGTTACTGGTTCGACAACCGTCCGGTACAGATAAAGGACAATCAGTTGATATTTGATAAGTTTGCCATTTATACCACCAGCAAGAATCCGTTTACGATTGACGGTAAGGTTGATTTCCGGAATATGGAGCGTCCTACTGCCAACCTCAATCTGCTGGCAGAGAACTATACGTTGCTGGATGCACCGCGTACTCGCGAAAGTCTGGTGTATGGAAAGGTGTTCGTCGACTTGCATGCCACGGTGAAGGGGCCGCTTGACGGGCTCACGATGCGTGGAAACATGAATTTGCTGGGCAATACCAACGTAACCTACGTGTTGACCGATTCCCCTTTAACGGTGGAAGACCGTCTCAGTGGGCTGGTTACCTTTACCTCGTTCACCGATACGACGTCGGTAAAAGCAGATGAGGTTCCTGCCATGTCTTTGGGAGGATTGGAAATGTATATGTCCGTCCATATTGACGATGCTGTCCGTCTTCGTGCCGACTTGAGTCCCGACCGTAGCAAATACATCGAACTGGAAGGTGGCGGTGATTTGAATATGCAGTATACTCCCCAAGGGGATATGAGCCTTACCGGACGCTATACCCTTTCGGGTGGCGTCATGAAATATTCGCTGCCTATCATCCCGTTGAAGGAGTTCCAGTTCAATCCCGGCAGTTATGTGGATTGGCGGGGGAATATTATGAATCCTACGCTGAGCCTGAAGGCTACGGAACGTATGCGTGCTTCTGTGGCCGATGGTGACGGGGACGGTTCGCGCATGGTGAACTTCGATGTTTCCATTTCCATCAAGAACAGGCTTGACGCTCCCGATTTGATATTCGATATTTCGGCGCCCGAAGATGCCGCAGTAGAGAATGAGCTGCAGGCAATGGGTGCAGAAGAGCGTAGCAAGCAGGCCATTGCCATGCTTGCCACGGGTATTTACCTGAACAGTGGTGCCAAAGGAGGAGGTTTGTCAATGGGAGCCGCCTTGAACTCAGTACTTCAGAGCCAGATAAACTCCTTGGCGGGAGGTATAAAAGGGGCCAATATCAGTGTAGGTGTGGAAGACCGTACCTCTGCTGAAACGGGTGACACGCAGAAAGACTTCAGTTTTCGTTATTCCCAGCGTTTCTTCAACGACCGCGTACAGATAGTCATCGGTGGAAAAGTGTCCACCGGGGCCAATGCCACGAACGATGCGGAATCATTCATTGACAATATATCGCTGGAATACCGTCTTGATGCGTCGGGTACTCGATATGTCCGTGTATTCCATAATAAAAACTACGAAAGCATACTCGACGGTGAGATAACCGAAACGGGTGTCGGCCTTGTGCTGCGCCGGAAGATGGACCGATTGAGTGAACTCTTCATCTTCAGGAAGAAAAAGATAAAACCGGAGGCTGAAAATAGCGATATGAAAAAGTAGGAATGTGATATGAAACGACTGATATTATATATTGCAGGATTGATATTTCTGGCAGGTTGCTCCACCACGAAGCACTTGCCCGAGGGGGAGATACTCTATACCGGCCAAAAGCCGATGATTGTATTGAACCGCAGTGAAACGTCTGTTGGTGAGATTGCTATGGAAGAGGTGGAAGCCGCCCTTGCTACGGCACCGAACAATTCGTTGCTGGGAAGCTCTACTATCCGCTATCCCTTTCCTTTCGGACTGTGGATTTACAATGGTTTCCAGAAGTATGAGAAGGGATTCGGAAAGTGGATATTCAATAAATTTGCCGCCACTCCGGTGCTTATGTCTACGGTGAATCCCGATATACGCCAGAAGGCGGCGGTTAACTTGCTGCGCGATTATGGCTATTTCAACGGAAGCGTCAGCTACAAGACATTTATCGACCCGAAGGACTCGCTGAAGGCAAAGTTGCAATATACGGTGAACATGCGTAACCCCTACTTTATAGATACGGTATATTATCGTGGTTTCAGCGAGCGTACCACTCGCATTATGGAGCTGGGACGCCGACGTTCCCTTATCAGTTCGGGAGAACAATTCAATGTGGCTGATTTGGATGGGGAGCGTACCCGTATCAGTACCCTGCTGCGTAATGTGGGCTGTTATTATTTCCGTCCCGACTACCTGACCTATCAGGCCGATACCATGATAGTTCCCAATGGGCATGTCCAGATGCGCTTGATTCCCGTTCCCGGTATGCCAAAGGTAGCCGAGAAGCAGTTCCGTGTGGGGCGTAAATCCGTCTATCTTCTTGGAAAGCAGGGGCAGGAACCCAATGACAGCATGGATTACAAAGGCTTGACCATACATTACTACAACAAACCTCCGGTACGTCCCAACATGCTTTACCGTTGGTTGAACTATCAAGGTTATCGGCGGAAACGTCAGATACAGGACAGCGCAGGTATTGCCCGCCAGCGTTCTATGCAGAGTTTGTATAGTTTGTACCGTCAGACCCGTATTCAGGAGCGTCTGGCAAGCGTCGGTATTTTCCGTTATGCGGAGATGCAGTATATACCGCGTGATACGGCGTTTGTGTCTGATACATTGGATGTGAGGGTCATTGCCGCGCTCGATAAACCCTACGATGCGGAGTTGGATTTTAATGTCACCATGAAGAGCAATAACCAGACGGGACCGGGTGCCGCTTTTACGGTGACGAAGAACAATGTCTTCGGTGGCGGTGAAAGCTGGAATGTGAAGTTGAACGGTTCGTACGAATGGCAGACGGGCAAGGCAAGTTCTTCCTTGATGAACAGTTATGAACTGGGTATCTCCACTTCGCTTATCTTTCCGCGCGTGGTGTTTCCTAGGATGGGCGACCGTGAGTATGACTTCCCGGCTACAACGACTTTCCGTTTATATGCCGACCAGATGAACCGTGCCAAGTATTATAAGCTGCTGGCTTTTGGCGGTAATGTCACTTATGACTTCCAGCCCAAATCGACTTCCAGGCACAGTATAACTCCTTTCCGGTTGACATTCAATGTACTGCGCAATCCTACTGCCGCTTTCGATACGTTGCGTGCCGAGAATCCGGCACTCTACGTTAGTTTGCGCGACCAGTTCATTCCTGCCATGGAGTACACCTATACTTATGACAACGCTTCCGTGCGCGGCAAGCGTAACCCCATCTGGTGGCAGACCACCGTTGCGTCGGCCGGTAACCTGACTTCTGCCGTCTACCGTATTTTCGGCAAGCCGTTCAGTGAGGAAGGAAAGAAGCTTTTCGGGGTACCTTTTGCACAGTTCTTGAAGCTGAACTCGGAATTCAGGTACCATTACCGGATAGACAAGAACCAGATGATAGCCTCGCGTATTGCCGGAGGGGTGATATGGTCGTATGGCAACGCTACGACCGCACCTTATACGGAACAGTTCTATATCGGCGGTGCCAACAGTGTGCGCGCCTTTTCTGCACGCAGTATAGGTCCGGGCGGCTATCCTCCCGAGACGGATAGGAAATATACCTATATCAACCACGTGGGTGATATTCGCATAGAAGCCAATATCGAGTATCGCTTCCGTATGATTGCCGACTTGCATGGAGCGGTGTTTCTGGATGCCGGCAATGTATGGCTGATGCGTAAGGACGAAAATCGCCCGAACGGTGAGTTCACCTTGAAGAATTTCCCGAAACAGATTGCTTTGGGTACGGGATTCGGCTTACGCTATGACCTGGACTTCCTTGTTTTCCGTCTGGATTTGGGTATCGGGCTTCACGACCCGTATGATACCGGAAAGTCGGGATATTACAATATTCCTAAGTTCAAGGATAGTATGGCACTGCATTTTGCCATCGGTTATCCGTTCTAAATGTACGTTTTTGAACGGATAGTGGTAAAGAATGAACTAAAACTCCCTTCTGTCAGCCATAAATTTTTGTACATTTGCAACCGTTATCAACTGTGATACACTAACCTTTTTAAATAATAACTAATATGAAACCAACTTTATTCTTATTGGCAGCCGGTATGGGCAGCCGTTATGGTGGCTTGAAACAATTGGACGGATTGGGACCGAATGGCGAAACTATCATGGATTATTCTATTTACGATGCCATCAATGCCGGTTTTGGCAAGCTCGTTTTCGTAATCCGTAAAGATTTTGAACAGGACTTCCGCGACAAGATTATTTCCAAATACGAAGGCCATATTCCCTGCGAACTGGTATTCCAGTCCATAGATGACCTTCCTGAAGGCTTCACCTGCCCCGAAGGCCGTACCAAACCTTGGGGAACCAACCATGCTGTAATGATGGGTGCCGATGTAATAAAGGAACCGTTTGCTGTTATCAATTGCGACGATTTCTACGGTCGTGACTCCTTCCAGGTAATGGGCAAATTCCTTGCAGCCCTTCCCGAAGGCTCCAAAAACGTATATTCCATGGTAGGCTTCCGCATCGGCAATACGTTGAGCGAGAGCGGTACCGTATCCCGTGGATTGTGTGGAACGGATGCGAACAACCTGCTGACTTCCGTAGTGGAACGTACCAAGATTCAGCGCATGGACGGTGAGGTGAAGTACATCGACGATAACGGTGAATGGACTGCCACTCCCGAGACGACTCCGGTCAGCATGAACTTCTGGGGTTTCACTCCCGATTATTTTGCTTACAGTGCAGAGTTTTTCAAGAGTTTCTTGAGCGACCCGAAGAATATGGAGAACCTGAAAAGCGAATTCTTCATCCCGCTGATGGTGGATAAGCTGATTAACGATGGCACTGCTACCTGCGAAGTGCTTGATACAACCAGCAAGTGGTTCGGTGTGACTTATCCCGAAGACCGTCAGAGTGTAGTCGACAAGATTCAGGCTTTGGTGGATGCGGGCGAGTATCCTGCGAAGCTGTTCTGAGTTTGTTAACCAAAGGCAGATACCCGTTGGGGCTTATTCTCTGATTATAATCGGACAATAGATTCGCATGCCTCCGCTACTGCCGGATGGTGGGTGACGAAGATACATGTTTTGCCTGCGCAGTCTCTGCGCAGGTTTTTTATTAACAGCCGTTCCGTGTCGGGGTCGAGGGCAGAAGTGGCTTCATCTAAAAGAAGAATGTTTCCGGGGCGTAGCAGAGCGCGGGCAATGGCGATGCGTTGGGCTTGTCCTTCACTGAGTCCACCACCTCGTTCGCTGAGTGGGGAGTCTACGCCGTCGGGAAGGTGGAAGACGAAGTCGGCGGTGGCGGTTTGCAGGGCTTGATATATGGCTTCTTGAGAAGCTTGTGGGTTTCCCATCAGCAGGTTGTCACGGATAGTTCCGCTGAAAAGGGTATTGCCTTGCGGGACATATACGAAGTTCTTGCGGGTTTGCGGAGAGACGGTATGACTGGTTTCAAGTGGATGTTTGGCGGGTATCAAGAGTATCTGTCCCTCTTGTGGCGTTGCCAGTGCCAACAATAGCCGGATGAGCGTTGTCTTTCCTTTTCCTGTTTCTCCGACTATAGCTATGCAGCTACCGGCGGGGAAACGGCAGGAGAAGCGGCTGAATACCGGACGGTCATCGGGAGTGTAGCGAAAAGTCACGTCTTTCAGTTCCAGTTCCGGGGTAGAGGCGAGGAATATGCTGTCACCATCCGCTTCTGCCGGCAGTCTTTCCAATTCCAATAGCCGGTCTATGGCGGTAAGGGCATTGACTACGGAAGGTATCAGGCGTGAGAGGTCGAACACGGGACGCTGGACTTTTCCTACCAATTGCAAAAAGGCGGTCATCGTTCCGAAGGTGATACAGCCTGCGCTGAGGTGAACGGCTCCCCAAAGAAAAGCCGTGAGGTATCCGCCGGAAAAGGCAAGGGCCACTAACATGTGGGCAGAAAGCGAGAAACGGGTACGTCCCATGACTTGGCTGTGGAGCATGTCTTGCAAGTCATCGAGTTTGTCCAGATGCCGTTCGCCTTGTTCCAATGTTTTAATCACTATGCGATGTTGCAGGCTCTCTTGTATGACGGACTGGATGCGACCGTCACTGTTCCGAATATCATGTGTATAGCGTTTCATTCGTCGCATATAGAAACGGCTGCCTGATAGAAAGACGGGCAAGATGGCAACAATCAGCCATGGCAGTGAAGGGTCTAAAAAGTAGAAGAATAGAAAGGCTGCCAGCAGTTGTATACTCGTGACGATAAATGCCGGGACAGAAGAGGTGAGCAATGTGACGATGGCGGTGGTGTCTTGTTCTACCCGGTTCACTACGTCTCCGGTATGGAAACGCTCCAATTCGTTCCAGCGGCTTTGCAGTAAGCGCGAGAAGAGGCGGTGGCGAAGGGCGTTGCCCGTCTCTATCTGCATACGGGTACTTATCCAAGTGTCAGCAGCTCCGCACAGTAATTGGGCAGTCAGCAGGACAACGGTGAGAACGGCGATATGCGTCAGGTTGTCGTCTGTTATTCCGGTAGCGGTGTCTATCACCCGTTTGGTTGCATAGATAAAGGCTAGGGCAAAGGCCACGCCCAGAATGCCGGTGAGGCAACTTAGCAGGATACGTCCGCGTTGTTCGGCAGATACCTCTCGAATATACCTAAGTTTTTCACGTCTGTCCTTTTTCACTTTTTTGTCCTTCTGTTGCTTTTTCATTCCTTTTATTTTCCGGGTTCTTTTATTTCTTTGTCCTTGCTTTCTTGTCTTTTACTCCTTTTGATCGGTTTATTTGTATAGCTATCGTTCCCCCTATCAGAGTCACGGGATACCAGAGTGCTTCGTACGGTGCAAATTGACGCAGTTCGTTGCAGCGTCGGGTGGCGCGGCAGAAGGTGTACCACTTTCCTGCCCAATATCCTTTGGGGCGTGGCTTGATGCGGTTATCATGTTGCCCGAAGTTACCGGTAGACAGGATGTCTTCCAATAATTGTTCTCCTATCTGCTTGGTGCCTTCCAAGGGGAAAGGAAGCCGGTTAGCGGGCAATCCCAGTCGGGTGACGGCAATGTAGCCGAATGCTTGTGCGGCATGCAATAGTCCGAGGTCCTGCAACTGGCGAAGCAGGGTGGTGGCATCTATTTCTTTGTGGCGATTGGCAAGCAGACAAGTCCAGTCGCATAGCTGGCGCAGGCCGATTCCGCTGTTCAGGAAATGTACAAAGGCATGCAGGAAGATATAAAGTGCATTGAAGGTGGCCGGAGGTATGGCGATACTGACGGCCTTCGAGTCCTCTTTCCCGGTTTCGGAGAATAGGGCATAGTCTGTTTCCTGCGGGTACCATTTTCTGATAATCTGCTGAAAGTGCCGGTTGGCAAGCGGACTGTTCAGCCGGAGGATGATGCGGTGGTTCTCGATGTGTACTCCTTTCAAACTGTAGCTGGCATGCTTGTCGGACGCTTCTCCCTCGACTATGGCGCCTTGTTGCAGCAGGAGGCGATTGGCTATGGGTTGCCCTTGTTTTCCTAAATAGATGTCGATGTCTCCGCATTGCCGGTGCAAGGGAGTGCGGTAGTTGGTGCCGATGCCTTGCCCTTTCAGCAGTACGGGATGCAGCCCGGCTTCCCGGTAAAGGGTATTGAGTTCGGGCAGAAGCTGGTTGAGGCGTTTGTTGGCTTGTTCTATCTGTGCAGTCCGGGCAGCCCATTTCAGATAGAGGACGCGTGGAGGGCGCAGTTCGGCCGGCAGACTGCTTATGCCGTCAAAAGTCAGTGCAAGCAGGGCTTGTGAGTTTGCCATGCGGTACACGGTTTCCCAGTCGTCCGGCGAGACCGACCGGAAGAGTTGTCGGTCTGCCGGAGTGCCCCACAGGCCGGAGCGTACCAATGAAAAGAAAGCGTGTTGCATATCCGTCCTTATTCTATGATTCCTTCGCGGTCAAGGGAGTCGATAAACTTCTGCGCATCGCGACGGGCCGATTCGTTATCTACATCATAGCGGCTGGTCAGGGCTTCTGTCACGCTGTCTGTATCGAACTCTTTGTTTTCTATCTCTTGCCAAAGCATGGCGGAAGTTTGGTTCAGGCTGATGACTTTGCTGAAGTCCACGTTCGACGAGCCGTCTTGCATGATGATGTAGTCATCGCCTATCCGGTGCAGGATAAATCCTTGTTTGATTTTCATGGTTATTTTGTTTTATATTCTTCTGAACAGGGCGAGCAGCCAGCGGCGAGCGGGGTTTAGCTTCATCCACCAGTAGGAGTAGAGCTTCCAGACTTTGCCGTCGGCGGTGTACCGTTTGTCTTTTCGCATGGCTTCGGTCATGACGCCCATTACCCGTCCGATGTCGGTTTCTTCGGTCTGGGCGAGGTTGCCGTCGCCTTGCAGGATGAGTATGTCTCCGTTCCGACGGATGATGCGGTGAAAGACGATGCGTTCCGTCAGGTCGCGTGCCAGTACGGTGACGCCCGGTTGCAGCTGTTCTGTGGTGAAATCGCCCAGTGTCACCCGGTCACGGCGGTCCACTAAGAAAGGATTCATGCTGTTGCCCCGCACGGTGATGGTTACTGTATGTCCCTCTTTGATGAGACGCGCCACTTCGGGAAGCAATATCTCGTTGGGAATGCTTTTCTTCATCGGCTGTTCAGTTCATCATTCATAACTTATCCTTCTACCGTCTTTCTGCAAAGTTCCGTCGCTTCACGGTCGGGTAGGCATTTCAGATGATAGACGGGTGCCAGCGTGGCAAGTTCCGTCACAGTGGCGACAATGGCGTTATAGATTTCCTTGTTCTGCTTTAGGCAAGAGCAGGAGGGGAGGAGGGTGGCGAAAGCATGTGCTGCTCTCTCTTGCTCTATTTCATTCTGCGGTGCTTGTTCCAAGCGGACGAAGGCGCCTACGGTCATGGATTCTTTCCGATAGCAAGGTGTCTTTCCGCTCCACGGAGAACCGAAAACAGTGGCTTGCTTGCCGAGGCTGTCCACATGTACTATCGGATTGTCATCGTTCAGTAGATGGCAGTCCGAGAACTGTTGCAGCCAGAGCCCGGTGTGCGTACTTTTGCCCGTGCCGCTTTTCCCTAAGAAGAGGTAGCCTTTGCCTGTTTCAGTAGCGACAACCGAGGCATGCATCAGCAGTGTATGGTGGCGGGCGGCATTGAAGGCATAGAGCATCATCAAGAAGTTGTTCAGTACGAAGTTCGTTTCGTTTTCCGGAGCCGGTGTTTCTGTCCTGCAGGCCGGTAGGTGGATGAAGCATTGCCTGAAGTTATCGTTGCACTCCATCCAATAGTTTTTCCCGCTTTTCCGTGGGGTGATGGATACAAGGTGTGAGCTGTGGGGCAAAGGGCGAATGATGCAATCGGCATCTTCCCAGTTGAAACATATATCATCGGGAGTTTTCGCTATGGTTCGTTTTGTCGTTGTTTCGTCATCGTCTATCTCTGTTTCAAAGATTACTTTTTGCGTCGTGTCTATTGTTGTGATGAACGGAATCAGTGAAGGCAGCGCCTTGAATATATTGAAGTCGGAAGGTTTCACCATGCGAAAGGTGTGCGGTCCTACTTGATAATCCAATATCTGTATTCTCATATGTTTTGATTGTTAGTTGTTATTCATGATACTTTGGGCTACTCAGAAAAATAATGAATGTTTGTGTGAATGAGGAAGATTTGAGAGATTTTTCAACTGTCTTGTTGTCATTCTTTAGACGCGGAGGACGCAGATCTATAAAAGAAAATCCGCTGTCCGCCGCATCTAAAAGATAGTAATAAGGCGATTCCGATATCTCTTCGTTTGGTTTGCGAGGATATATTGCTTCCTTTCTTAGAATTTGGCTTATCGGTTCTCCTGACTTGTTTGGCCAACAATATATTCTTTCCTCCCATCACCGACTTTGTGGGCTGCTGTATATACACTGCCGTCACGGGTAACCTCGTAGCCTGTTACCAAATAGGACTCATTGTCGTCCATATTCGGATTTGCCGGGTTGAAATTGATGAACGTTCCACCGGACACCTGGATGCTGGCAGTGTTCTTGTCTGTATTCTTTAAGTTCAGTACCCAGTATCTGCCATCCGTGTCGTTGTTGGGTGTACCATATTTGCCGGATTCAAATGTTCCTCCATAGATATTGATTTTCCCATTCTCTCTTGCATAAATCAGGTCTATCTGGGTGTTCAGTTTCTGGGTGTTATAGTAAGAACCGCCATGAATATTTACTGTCCCGTATCCTCGGGCTTCAATTACCATGCGATAACCATCGTCTTTCGCTGTAGCAGATGCATCGCACTTCACATTGCCGTTGCCTGAAATGTTTAGTGTTCCGTTCTGTACAGTAAAGATTTGTGTGAAAGGAGTGGCATCAGCTGTTTCTGAGGAATTGATGATGTCGTGGCCATTCAGGTTTAAGTTTGCCGTTGCGTTTGCAGCATTCAATATGTAGCCTGTGGCAAGCTCCGTCTTGGCGATGTTGATATTTGAGAGAAGTTTTATATCCACAGTTGCGTTGGTTGCCATGTACTTCAGTACGCTTGGGTCGGAGAATGTACCGCCGGAAACAGAGATGATACTTTGGGCATTTTCGGTTCCCACGGATGCATCTACCTTTAAGTCACCGTTGAAAGTACCGCTTGTGATATTCAGCTTCATAAGTTCGGTATTTCCTGCACTCTTGGAAATTTCCACTTTTCCATTGATGACGCTCGTACCGCTTACCGTAACCGTGACTCCAGCAGTGTACTTTGCATAGCCGCATACGTCGAATGCAAATTGATTCGCATTGCTTCCTGCGTTGATAGTGGTATTGTTGATGCTTATGTTGCCACAATTGTTGCTTACTACGTATTGGGCATTTGTGTCTTCTACTGTCATATTATCTAATGTCAGGTTGCAGTAGTTCTGAATCATGATTTTGTTGTTGTCACTCTTCAGCGTTCCGTTCTTGAAAGTAACGTTTGAACCTTCGAGTAATTGACAGCTGTTCGTTTCGGTGCCGGTGGAACCTACGGTCGGGTCAGCAAGTGTAAGAATCTTGCCGCCTAAGTCCATCGTCAAGGTTTGTCCGCTTGTGGTCTTGAATCCCGGGCAGGTCTTGTCGGCGGTCAACTTTATGTTCACATTTGCATTTGCCTTCATGTACTTCAGCGCGCTTGGGTCGGAGAATGTACCGCCGGTAACGTTGATGACCGGTGTATAAGTGGTGCCTTCTGTGATGAGTGACTTTGCTTCGGCAATCAGTGTACCGCCTTTGATGTTTACTGTGGCAATGCCATATGCTCCACTTACGTTGATGGCGGCGCAGTCCAGTCCTCCGGTACCGTCGCCCCAGTTGCCGGTGCTACCTGTGCCTTTACTGGTAATCAAGGCTGTACCTTCCACATTCAGAGTGCCTCGTTGGATGCATACACCTCCTGCGGCACCATAAACCTTGCCGCCACTGATGGTCGTTGTGCCGGATTGGGGCAGATAGACTGCATAGTCAGCAGTAGAAATGAGTTCTCCGTCTGTGATGTTGATGATGGAGTTCTGCGTCTTGTAATTGCCGTTGCCTGCCACTGCAAACCATCCGGCTTCTATCTTGCCGCCTGTCATGGTGAAGTCTCCACCGTCCGTCACTCCGACGCCATATTGGCCGTTACTGTCCGGAGTCTCTCTGACTGCACTGATGTTGCCGCTTTCCATGGTCATGGAGGCATCTTCACCGGCTATTTCAATCAGACTGCCATTATAAGAAGCCGCTGTATAATCCTGGCTGGCAACTATCTTGCCTTTCTTCTCGGTAGAGCTGTCCTTCAGTGTCATCTTGCCCAAGACGATGATTTTGCCTGTTGCGCTGTTGTCGGCAGTCAGTGTATATCCGTTCAAGTCAAGAACCACGGACTTTCCGGCGGGTACACTGACGCTTTGCCCTGTGATGTCGGCATCGGCGGACAATTTAAAATCTTCGCCGTTGGCGAAAGCGGTCTTTAGGACTGCCACGTCGGATTGAACTACAAATTTGCTGTCGATTGTTGCCGGAAGTGATGCTTCAGTTCCTTTTATTATATAGATTGTGGTATTGCCGGCATCGTGTACCAATTGTTCTACCTTTCCATATATCTTCAAGTTACCGCCTTTTACGGTCAGCTTCTTTACGGTGACGCCTGCATTGATAATCAATGTCTGCTGGGCGGTAGTGGCAGTCACTTCATTGTAAGTGGCTTTATTGCCTACTGCTGCCAATGTAACGGTGGTGCTTGGCATGGTGATGGCTACAGAAGGAGCTTCTTGCTCTGCTGTGGTTTCCGGCACAGCCAAGGATACACTGTTGGTGGCAGTGGCGGCGGGAGTACTTACGCTGGTATTGGTCTTGTCGGTCAGCTTTAACGGGGCAGAAGTGCTGGTTGTCGGGGCTGTATTGAACGCTAGGTTGATGTCCGAGTTCTGTAAAACCGGGATGGCGATGCCGTCGTTGCTGCCAGAAGTGGTATTGAAGCTGCCGCTGACTGCAATGTCGGTTACAGTTGCTGCTGTCGGTGCTTCTTGTGGGAGATTTTTTGAATCAGCTAAAGCTGTACTAAGCGCACTGGGGGTTGTAGCATCTACAACAACGCAATCCAAAGGAGGTACTACCAATATGTCTCTTCTCCCTAAGATTTTGTCATTAAGCGTCTTGGTAAAATATACCTTGTCGCTTCCATTCGTCAGTTGGGCAGTGATGGAACTATAAGTACCTGTGGGCAAAGGAATGTAGAAGTTGCGAGACTTTATATCAGCTGAGGCTGTGAAGGAGGCGGTGATTTCCTTGCTTTCATCGCTCGTTACTGCCAGTATCGGGTCTGCTGCGGTTAAGTCTACCGTACAAGTACCTGCAATGTTATTGGAGGCAATAATCTTGAAAGTAGTGGCCTCTGCCGGAATCTTGTTGATGGTCAGTTTTATCATGGCTGCCATGTGCTTGAAGGACAGAGCGCTCAGATTGTCGGGATTTGTCACCTTGGCATACATCGGGCCATTGCTGCTGCCGTTATAATTTGTAAGCGTGGCAGGTAGAGTCATGGTCAATGTATTGCCGCTTACGCTCATGTTTTGTTGGTAAGGATAGATGGAGAATACAGCCGTTTCTCCGCTTGGCTTGCTGCCGTTGAAAGTGGCGGAAGTTTGACCAGCACCGCTTGCATATTCTAATTTTGTATTGCTATAATTACTTTCTGCATTACTACAGAACAACCCTAGGGCATCGGTATCTTGCCATAGAATCTTGTATTCATCGTTTACGGTAGTACGGGTGTCGGTACCTGCGCCTTCAAACGTTGCGTTAACGGTGATGTTTCCTTTCCGCCCGCTGTTTTCAAATTCCTCTTGGCTGCAACTGAATGCGGTCAAGGCAGCAGTTGCCATGCAGGCAACTTGCATAAGGTTTCTTAATTTCATCATAATGAAGTCCCCCTTAGTTTTCTACGGTTAAGATGTCATTGATTAGGTCTTCCAAGTCGCTGCTGGATGCCGAATTGTAGCTATGGGTAGAGGTGCTGCCCGAATAGGAGCGCGTAATGGGATGGTAAGGTTCGCCGCTTGTTGCAATGACTCCTTCATTCTCCATTTTGATAACTTCGATAGACGGAGTGATGTATGCTTCTCTACCGTCTGGTGTGTTCTGTTTCATATACACAAATTATTTAAAGGTTAAACAATAAAAAAAACGTGAGTAACTATGTTTGTATATCCTTTATTCAGGCCTTCGCATTGCCTTACAGATGAATATACAACAGTCACCCACGTCGTTTGTGTATATACCATCCCCCTGATGGGAGAAAACCATATAAACATAGACGTGAGCATCCTTGTTGTTATCTTCATCTGTAATTTTCAAAGTTGCGAAGTTTGAATAAAGAAGATAATTTCAATAATGCTCTTACTAATATGTAAATAAACCCACTACGCTATAGCGGATTTGTGACAAAGATAATTGTTTTTTGTTTAAGTGTATCTATGTTTCTCTATTTTTTTTGGGAAAGGCTCACGTCTCTTTCATTTATAGGAGTTAGGAGAGTTATCACTTCTAACTCCCGATAACTCCTTCAAATATTTAGTAACTGTCTGCATTGTCTTTGAGGATGTTTTTCTGAGGAGCATAGCGGCTATGTGGCGAATAAAGAGGGGAAGACAGACCGAAAAGAAGCTGAATAAAATCTTTTTAAGCAAAATTAAAACAGAGATTTGATATACTTTAAACAGAACACCCTGCAAACTCCGGCTTACTCTGTCCGGCAGTTTGCAGGGTGTCTGCTTGGTTCTCTCGCGTGTACGTAGCTCCTTACGCCACGAACGGAAGTCGATGCCATAGCAATTTTTCATAATAAGACTTTCCATATTTTTGCAAATGTCCGTACTGCCTTTGGCTGAAACAATTTATATAAGTAATTGAAGTTTCGTAAGTGAGTATGCCTGCTGATAAATGGGAATTTATCGCACAGAGCGCGAAGCCTGCTCTCATAACCTATGGAGAGCACGAGTGAAAGCTTGTGGATTTTTATCTAAAACATAGGTATTCCTTTACTCTTCTCCCTTTATTTGTCTGCTGTGGCATAGGGAATTTATGACGCCTAACGGCCATGAACAACCCTGCTTACGGCCATAAAGCGATCGCTTGACGACCGTAAGCAGGGTTGTTCATGGCCGTTAGGCGTCACTAACTCCAGAGCTATTGCGGATGAAGTACGTAGCCCGAACCTATTGCGCACAAGGCGCAAACGTATTATACAACGGTGTAAAAGACATTAGAGTGCATTATTCATAGTCGGCCTTTGACTCCCGATAACTCCTACTATGCCCCTACAGTCCAACTCCATATCTGTTGACTTCACAGTAAGGACAAGCCCGAAAATGCAGGAAAACCGAACCTGCCGATTCATGTAATCTGCATGCAGTATTATGGTAGGGGATAGCAGCTTACTGCAAAACTCAGGCGTTTCAGGCAGGTGGAAGCAAATTTTGCTTCCACCTTTTCAGGTTGCTTCCACCGCAGGGCAAATGCCGATGGACAGGGGGATGCAGGAGGTGGGTGGAAGTGTGGAAGCAAAGTGATGGAAAATTAATTTGGCATTCACACAATAATAACCGTATATTTGTAGCATGGCTGTCTGCCTCCTCTTAAATTCAGATAAAGAGGAGGTAGACAAATGCTTGCTATGAGAAACACATAAATGGTTATAACCAAGTGATGAAACAATTAATTGCATGTTGCGGACTGGATTGCGAAAATTGCACCGCCCGTATAGCCACTGTCAATAATGACGATGAGCTGAGAGAGAAAACCGCCAAAGAGTGGAGTGTGCTGAACAATACGCCGGAAATTACGCCGGAAACCATCCATTGTATGGGGTGCCGTGCAGACGGGGTGAAGTTTGCCTATTGCAGCGATTATTGTGCTATCCGCAAATGTGTGTACGAAAAAGGTTTCAATACTTGTGGCGACTGTAAGGAACTGGATACTTGCCAGGTGGTAGGTGCGGTTCTTCAGCATGCGCCCGGTGCAAGGGAAAATCTTTATTAACCGTAAAATCTTTGATTAAATAAAATATTGCTTATCTTTGCAGTATGACAAAGACATTTAAATCGGATTTGGTTTTGTAAACAATCTGTGTTCCATGCACAGATTGTCCCTTTCGTTTACTCTCGGATAACTTCTTTCGAGGGCGTTTTTCTATTGTTATAATTCAAGTTTAATCTGCATATTATGCTGAAGGTGTTGTGATACTTTCCGTATATGCAAAATATAGTAAGAAAATGAGTAACGAAAATAAAACTATCCACGATTTCGAATTTAATTTAATCTGTGACTTTTTCTCCAATATGGAACGGCAAGGCCCTGGCAGTCCTGAAGTGACGTTGAAGGCATTGAGCTTTGTAGACGGTCTTACCGATGAATCCCTTATTGCCGATATCGGTTGTGGAACGGGTGGTCAGACAATGGTATTGGCTGGCCATGTTCCGGGACAGATTACCGGAATTGACCTTTTCCCCGGCTTTATTGACATCTTCAACCGTAATGCAAGGCAGTTGGGCTTGCAGGACAGAGTAAAAGGAATTGTCGGTTCAATGGATGCCCTCCCTTTCGGTGAGGAGGAGCTGGATATGATTTGGTGTGAAGGTGCTATCTATAACATCGGCTTTGAACGTGGCTTGAAGGAGTGGCGTAAATATCTGAAACCGGGAGGGTATATTGCCGTATCCGAGAGTTCATGGTTTACGGACGAACGTCCTGCGGAAATCAATGACTTCTGGATGGACGCCTATTCTGAAATGGATACACTTCCCAATCTGGTAGCCAAGTTGTACAAGGCGGGTTATCTCCCCGTTGCTACATTCATTCTGCCGGAGAATTGCTGGACAGAGCATTACTTTGCTTCAAAGGTTGCGGCCCAGGAGATTTTCCGTAAGAAATATGCCGGTAATAAAATTGCCGAAGAGTTCAGCTCACTCCAAATGATTGAGGATGAACTATACGGCAAATATAAGGAATTCTACGGTTATGTGTTTTTTATTGCTAAGAAGGTAGGTTGATGGCAGACTTCTCTTATTGAGGAATGCGGGTATTCTCAGGACAGAATATCCGCATTTTGTGTTTTGAGTGGATTTTATTGTTTTGAGGATGTACGGAACTTCTGAGGAGGTATTCCCGTATGACGTTTAAAGAATTTGTTGAAGAAGGCCGCATTATTAAAACCTAGACTCACGGCTATATCCTTTATCGGAGTGTTGGCGGTACAAAGTTGTGCTTTGGCATCCATGATGATAGTATTGTTGATGATTTCCATGGCTGTATATCCTGATTCCTTTTTGACAAGGCGGCAAAGAGCTGCCGGTCTCATATTCATTTTCAATGCATAATAGGACACTTGATGCTCCCGGACATAGTCTGTGTGTACCAATCGGATAAAAATGCGGTATTGGTTGAAATGCCTGCTGCCCGGAGTCTCTTTTATTCTAGGGCGTTCCGGACAGAGTTCGGATATACCTTGTAACAGATAGGTCAGTAGAGTTTGCAATGAAACTAGACTTGAGGGGCTTTCTGTTCTTTGGTAGAGGTGTGACAAATAGGTCATGAACTCGGCATAAAGCTGGAAGTCCGTTTTCGATAGAGGAAAAATATAGTGTTTGCCTATAATGTGAAACTTATCCATCATGACCTTGCCGGCCCCTGAACTCTGGATAAGTTGTTGGGAAAATATGACGACATATATTTCAGCATCGTCTGACGTGTGTAGCAATTGTACGAAGGTCTCGGGAGGAATAACTAGGAGGGCGTTAGCTTCAACCCTGAATTGAGTATGGTTTATGATAGTTTTCAGAACTCCTTTGGTGCATAGAGCGAAGATACTGGCCTTGGTGTGGTATGGCTTTTCCACTAGCGGATTCAGTTCATTGGTTGTGATATGATTGCAGGCAATGAACTCGGCATTTATATTGAATTCGGATATATTCATGTTGGAGATTTTAAGACGCAAAAATGGGGGATAATAATGTATAAATGACAGAGATAACAGTTAAAATCAATATTACGCTCAATTTGTCTCTGTTAAATAAGGTAAAGTTGTGAATAATAGAATATATACATGCTAAAACGGAATATTGATTTATAAGGGTTTGTTTGTGGCATAAGCATTTTAGCCCGAACTTTGCTCCTTGTATGATAAAACAATTCTGATGAATCCGAATGTTCCTCAAGAAGTACGTATAATAAATGCCATCTCCGAGCAGTTGTTCAACTCATGGCCCGTCAGCATTATTATGATTGATTTGGAAGATTGTATCTGGCGTCTGAATCAGCAGGTGATGAATGAACTCCAATTGAATGAGCATGTGATAGGGCGGCATATCACTGACTTATTGGAAGTGGTATGTGATAAAAAGAATGTGTTGGAAGCCCTTTTGCTGCAACTTCGGGAGAGGGATGTACGGATTATTCCCTTGGATACCAATTGCTTTATACGTGAATTAAAGAGTGGTATCAGTTTTCTGATACAAGGTGCTATGGTGGGAATTCATGAAGATGGACAATTGGTGAGGATTGTACTCTATTTTAGGAATGTGTTGGAAGAACGGACACAGAAGCATTTGCTGAATATTGCGCTGAGCCGCACCCAGATATTTCAATGGTCTTTCGACATGGAACATAATCTGATGATTATAGAACCGCGTTATTTTGAATATTTGGGGATTCCTACGCGTGACTATACGCTGACGCCTGAGGAATTCGCATTTCTGATTCATCCGGACGACCGGAAGGGAGTGTTTGATGCTTTGGCTTTACAGTTGCGTGGTAATTTGTACGAACGCCCAGTGGAATACCGTCTACGGAGGGGAGACGGCAAGTGGGAGTGGTTTGAGGCGCAATCTACCTATGTGGGACAATTGACGGATTTGCCGTTCCGTATCATCGGTATTTGCATGAGTACGCAGAAATACAAGGATACGGAGAATAAATTGAACGAGGCTTTGCAGAAAGCGCAACGTAGCGATGAGTTGAAGAGCGTATTTCTTGCTAATATGAGCCACGAGATACGTACGCCACTAAATGCCATTGTGGGCTTCTCTACACTACTGGCTTGTGGGGATGCCGACTTGTCGCGGCAGGAGATTATGGAATTTACGTCTTTGATTGAAAAGAACAGCCAGTTGTTAATGGTGTTGATTTCAGATATTCTGGATTTGTCCAAGATAGAATCGAACACGATGGAATTCCATTTTGAGAAGGTTTCTTTAAATGGCATATTGGAAAGCATTTACAGTGCGCAGAAGATGAATCTTCGGAAAGGAGTGGAGCTACTGCTAGACCTTCCGGACCGGGCGGCAGTTATCTATACAGATCCTACGCGTTTGGGGCAAGTTGTCAACAATCTTATCAATAATGCGGTGAAGTTCACTGCTGAAGGACGCATAACCATAGGGTATAGGCTGAAGGACTTTGCTACATTGGAAGTCTTTGTGGAAGATACGGGAACTGGCATGTCGGAAGAAGTTCTGGCGCACATTTTTGAACGTTTCTATAAGGGAGATGCTTTTGTGCAGGGCACGGGATTGGGATTGGCCATTTGCAGGACTATCGTTGAAAGGTTTCATGGAAAAATAGAAGTGGCTTCAACTCTTGGCAAGGGGAGCCGCTTTGCAATTGTCCTTCCGCAGGAAATGCGGGAGTAGTGTTCTCTTTCTTGGATATTTGATGTAATTATGTGAGCGTATGATATTGTATAACGTTGAAAATCGCTACCTTTGCAGTCTTGAACGATAAATTCATTGACACTATGATATCTGTAGAAGGACTGAAGGTAGAATTTAATGTCACTCCTCTGTTCGAAGACGTCTCTTATGTTATCAATAAGAAAGACCGTATAGCTCTTGTCGGCAAGAATGGTGCCGGTAAGTCCACCATGCTCAAGATATTGGCTGGCATTCAGCAGCCCACTGCCGGCATTGTTGCCGTTCCTCGCGAATGTACTATCGGGTATTTGCCCCAAGTGATGATACTCAGTGACAAGCGCACCGTAATGCAGGAGGCTGAACTTGCCTTCGAGCATATTTTTGAGATGCAGGCGGGCATCGAACGCATGAATCGGCAACTTGCCGAACGTACCGATTACGACAGCGAGGATTACCAGAAACTGATTGACCGCTTCACTCACGAAAACGAACGTTTTCTGATGATGGGCGGCACCAACTACCGTGCCGAAATAGAGCGCACGCTCCAAGGGCTGGGCTTCAGCCGCGAGGACTTTGACCGCTCTACAAGCGAGTTTTCCGGTGGTTGGCGTATGCGTATAGAGCTTGCCAAGCTGTTGCTTCGCCGTCCGGATGTGTTGCTGCTCGACGAGCCTACCAACCACCTTGACATCGAGAGTATCCAGTGGTTGGAGAACTTCCTTTCCACCCGTGCCAATGCGGTGGTGCTTGTCAGCCACGACCGCGCCTTTTTGAACAATGTCACTACGCGTACCATCGAAATAACTTGTGGACGCATTTACGACTATAAAGTGAAATACGATGAGTTTGTGGTGCTTCGCAAGGAGCGCCGGGAGCAGCAACTACGTGCTTACGAGAATCAGCAGAAGCAGATACAAGATACGGAAGATTTCATCGAACGTTTCCGGTACAAAGCTACCAAGGCTGTGCAAGTGCAGAGCCGCATCAAGCAGCTCGAAAAGATAGAGCGCATCGAAGTGGATGAGGAAGACAACTCCTCTTTGCGCCTGAAGTTTGTTTGCAGTAGCCGTAGCGGTAATTATCCCGTTATCTGCGAGGATATGGAGAAATCCTACGGTGGGCACGTTGTTTTCCACGATGTGAATTTGACTATCAACCGAGGAGAGAAGGTTGCTTTTGTCGGTAAGAACGGCGAAGGTAAGTCTACGCTTGTAAAGTGTATTATGGGTGAGATTACGGATTATACCGGTAAGCTTACACTGGGACATAATGTGCAGATTGGATATTTTGCCCAGAACCAGGCACAGCTTTTGGATGAGAGCCTGACTGTATTCGATACGATTGACCGCGTGGCCGTAGGGGATATCCGCCTCAAAATCCGTGATATTCTAGGTGCTTTCATGTTCGGCGGTGAGGCTTCGGATAAAAAGGTGAAGGTGCTCAGCGGTGGAGAGCGTACCCGGCTTGCCATGATAAAACTGCTGTTGGAGCCGGTGAATTTTCTGATTCTCGACGAACCTACGAATCATCTTGACATGCGTTCCAAAGATGTACTGAAGGAGGCTATCCGCGATTTTGACGGAACGGTGATAATAGTCAGCCATGACCGTGATTTTCTGGACGGACTTGCGACTAAAGTGTACGAGTTTGGTGGCGGACTGGTGAAGGAACATCTGGGAGGAATTTATGATTTCCTGCAAAAGAAGCAGATAGAGAGCCTGAATGAGTTACAGAAATCCCCTTCACTTTCCGCTTCGCCCACTGCCGGTAAGGCGGCATCGAGAAATGCTGGTGCAGAACCGGTTCAACCCTCGGCAGCCAAACTCTCTTATGAGGAGCAGAAGGAGCTTAATAAGAAGCTCAAGAAACTGGAACGTCGCGTTGCCGATTGTGAAGCGGAGATAGAGCAGACGGAGGCTGCCATTGCCATTCTTGAGGCCAGGATGGCCACACCGGAAGGTGCTTCGGACATGTCGCTTTATGAGCAGCACCAAAAACTGAAAGAGCAGCTTGACCGCGTGATGGAAGAGTGGGACGCGGCTACTGTAGAGTTGGAGAATCACTAACTATTATATTTTATATATTTATGAAAGCAAATCATTTGTTACCCATTGCAGCATTCTGTCTGATGACGGCATCCTGCAACACCGGCAAGCAGCAGGCTGAACTTACAGCAGGCATCCAGCTCGCCAATCTTGACACAACGGCTCTACCCGGAACTGACTTTTACCAATACGCATGTGGCGGTTGGATGAAGAACAATCCGATTCCTGCTGAATACTCACAGTACGGTTCTTTTACTATCCTTGCAGAAAACAACCGCAAGCAGATTCAAGGACTGATTGAAGAGCTTGCCGCCACCCAGCACGAAGCCGGCAGCGTGGCACAAAAAATCGGTGACTTGTACAAAATCGTGATGGACAGCGTGAAGCTGAACAAGGACGGTGTAGCCCCCATCAAGGCTGAACTCGACCAGCTGGCTGCTTTGAAGGACAAGAAGGAGCTTTATGCCTTGCTGGGCGATATGCAGAAGAAGGGTATCATCGCCTACAACGTGCTGTATGTTGGCGCTGACGAAATGAACAGTAGCATGAATGCTGTACAGACCTATCAGACCGGGCTGAGCATGGGCGAACGTGAATACTATCTGGAGAATGATGAGGCTACTGCCAAAATTCGTGATGCTTTCCGTACACATGTACAGAAGATGTATCAGTTGGCTGGTTTCGACGAGGCTACTGCCAAGAAAGGTATGGAGGTGGTGATGGATGTGGAAACACGTCTTGCCAAGGCTTTCCGCTCTCGTACGGAGTTGCGTGACCCGCATGCCAATTATAACAAGATGAGCATGGAAGAGTTGAAGAAGAATTATCCTACTTTCGATTGGGATGCTTATTTGTCTGCCATGGGCTTGAAGGATGTGAAGGAAATCATCGTAGGCCAGCCCGCTTCACTGAAAGCTGCTGCCGATATTCTGGATACGCTGCCCATTGAACAGCAGAGCCTTTATCTGCAATGGAAATTGATTGATTCTGCTGCAAGCTTGCTGAACGATGCTATGGCAGAACAGAACTTCGACTTCTACAGCCGCACCATGAGCGGTACACAGGAGATGCAGCCCCGCTGGAAGAGAGCGGTAAGCACTGTAAGCAGCGCGCTGGGCGAAGCTGTAGGTCAGATGTACGTGGAGAAATATTTCCCTGCTGCTGCCAAGGAGCGTATGGTGACTTTGGTGAAGAACTTGCAGGAAAGCCTGGGCGAACGTATCCAGAATCTTGCTTGGATGGGTGATTCCACTAAGGTGAAAGCTCTGGAGAAACTGGCTACCTTCCATGTGAAGATTGGTTATCCCGACACTTGGAAAGACTACTCCACACTGGAAATCAAAAACGACTCTTACTGGGCAAACATGGAACGTGCCAACGAGTGGAGCCATGCCGAAATGATAGCCAAGGCCGGCAAGCCGGTGGATAAGGACGAATGGCTGATGACTCCGCAGACCGTCAACGCTTACTATAACCCGACTACGAACGAAATCTGTTTCCCCGCCGGTATCCTGCAATATCCTTTCTTCGATATGAATGCGGATGATGCCTTCAACTATGGTGCCATCGGTGTGGTAATCGGTCATGAGATGACTCACGGATTCGACGACCAGGGTCGCCAGTACGACAAGGACGGTAACCTGAAAGACTGGTGGACTGCTGAAGATGCCAAGAACTTTGACGAGCGTGCTCAGGTGATGGTGAACTTCTTCGATAGCATCGAGGTTGCTCCGGGCGTATATGCCAACGGACGCATGACATTGGGTGAGAATATTGCCGACCACGGTGGTCTGCAGGTTTCTTATCAGGCATTCAAGAAAGTTACGGCTGCCAATCCGCTGCCGGTGCTGGATGGTCTTACTCCCGAACAACGTTTCTTCCTGGCATACGCAGGTGTATGGGCCAATGATATCCGTCCCGAAGAAGTGCTGAACCGCACGAAGAGTGATGTGCACTCATTGGGCGAATGGCGCGTAAACGGTGCATTGCCGCAAATCGGTGCTTGGTATGAGGCATTCAACGTGACAGAAAAAGACCCGATGTTCTTGCCGGTAGCAAAACGTGTATCTATTTGGTAAACCAACAAAATAACCCTTAAAAAAAGGCGGCAGACTGGAAACAGATGCCGCCTTTTTTAATTATACCTAATTTATTGTGTATGAATGTATGTATGAATAAACAAAATTTGTAACTTTGCGCATCAAATACTAATATACGCATACTTTAATACGCAAATCCATGTCTGAAACAAAAAGAATCAAAACAGCTCTGGTATCTGTTTACCATAAGGAAGGTTTGGACGAAATCATTACCAAACTGCATGAAGAAGGTGTAGAGTTCCTCTCAACCGGTGGAACCCGTCAGTTTATAGAATCCCTGGGTTATCCCTGCAAGGCAGTGGAAGACCTCACTACATACCCTTCCATCCTGGGCGGACGCGTGAAGACTTTGCATCCGAAGGTTTTTGGAGGTATTCTTTGCCGCCGCGGATTGGAGCAAGACATGCAACAGATTGAAAAATATGAAATCCCCGAAATAGACCTCGTCATTGTTGACCTCTATCCGTTTGAGGCTACCGTTGCCAGTGGTGCCGAAGAACCTGCCATCATCGAAAAGATTGACATAGGCGGTATCTCCCTGATTCGTGCCGCAGCCAAGAACTACAACGACGTGGTTATCATCGCTTCGCAAGCACAATATCAACCGTTCCGCGACATGCTGATGGAACACGGAGCCACTACTACCATCGAAGAACGCCGTTGGTTTGCCAAAGAGGCTTTCGGAGTGTCTTCACACTATGATTCTGCCATCTTCAACTATTTCGATGGCGAGGAAGGTTCCGCTTTCCGTTGTTCTGCCAACAGCCAGAAGACTTTACGCTATGGTGAGAATCCGCATCAGAAAGGTTATTTCTATGGCAATATTGATGCTATGTTCGACCAGATTCACGGTAAGGAAATCTCTTATAACAACCTGCTCGACATCAATGCTGCCGTTGACTTGATTGACGAATTCAAGGATACGACTTTCGCTATCCTGAAGCATAATAATGCTTGTGGACTGGCTTCACGTCCCACTGTGCTCGAAGCATGGAACGATGCGCTTGCCGGTGACCCGGTATCCGCTTTTGGTGGTGTGCTCATTACTAATGCCGTGATTGACAAGGCTGCTGCCGAAGAAATCAATAAAATTTTCTTTGAGGTGATTATCGCTCCCGATTATGATGTGGATGCGTTGGAAATCCTCGGTCAGAAGAAGAACCGTATTATCCTGGTCCGCAAGCCGGCAGCTCTGCCTAAGAAGCAGTTCCGTTCTTTGCTGAATGGCGTATTGGTTCAGGACCGCGACCTTAAGGTGGAAACTCCTGAAGAATTGAAGACTGTAACTACGAAGGCTCCCACTGCACAGGAAATTGAGGATATGCTCTTTGCAAACAAGATTGTGAAGAACAGTAAGTCGAATGCCATTGTGCTGGCAAAAGGAAAGCAGTTGTTGGCAAGTGGTGTAGGTCAGACCAGCCGTGTGGATGCTTTGAAGCAGGCTATCGAGAAAGCCAAAAACTTCGGTTTCGACTTGAATGGCGCTGTAATGGCAAGTGACGCATTCTTCCCTTTCCCCGACTGCGTGGAAATTGCCGGCAATGAAGGCGTAACAGCCGTCATCCAGCCGGGTGGAAGCATCAAGGATGAACTCTCGTTTGAATATTGCAACGAGCATGGCATCGCCATGGTGACTACGGGATTCCGTCACTTTAAACACTAATTCGGATTTACGATTTGACGATTTACGATTTACGATTGAAGTTACATCGTAAGTCTGAATCTCAAATTGTAAACAAGAGGAATATCAATCGTAAATCGTAAATAGTTAAATCGTAAATATTAATGGGATTATTCTCCTTTACACAAGAAATAGCGATGGACCTTGGCACAGCCAATACCATCATCACCACGAATGGCAAGATTGTGGTGGATGAGCCTTCGGTGGTGGCTTTGGACCGTCGTACCGATAAGATGATTGCCGTGGGTGACAAGGCAAAGATGATGCACGAAAAGACCCACGAAAACATACGTACCATCCGTCCGTTGCGCGATGGTGTGATTGCCGACTTCTATGCCTGCGAGCAGATGATACGTGGACTTATCAAGATGGTGAACAACCGTAACCGTCTTTTCTCTCCGTCACTCCGCATGGTGATTGGTGTTCCTTCGGGCAGTACCGAAGTGGAGCTGCGTGCCGTGCGCGACTCTGCCGAGCATGCCGGCGGGCGCGACGTTTATTTGATTTTCGAGCCGATGGCTGCTGCCATCGGTATCGGTATCGATGTAGAGGCTCCCGAAGGCAACATGATTGTTGACATAGGTGGTGGTTCTACGGAAATTGCCGTTATCTCTTTGGGAGGTATCGTAAGTAACAACTCCATCCGCATTGCCGGTGACGACCTGACTGCCGATATTCAGGAATACATGAGCCGCCAGCACAACGTGAAGGTCAGCGAGCGTATGGCTGAGCGTATTAAGATTAATGTGGGTGCTGCCTTGACGGAACTCGGTGAGGATGCTCCTGAAGACTATATCGTTCATGGTCCGAACCGCATCACGGCATTGCCCATGGAAGTGCCGGTATGCTATCAGGAAGTGGCGCATTGCTTGGAGAAGTCTATCTCTAAGATTGAGACAGCCATCTTGAGCGCATTGGAAAATACGCCTCCCGAATTGTATGCCGACATCGTTCACAACGGTATCTATCTTGCCGGTGGCGGTGCATTGCTTCGTGGACTGGATAAGCGTCTGACTGATAAAATAAACATACCGTTCCACATTGCGGAAGACCCCTTGCATGCCGTTGCCAAAGGTACGGGCGTGGCATTGAAGAACGTTGACCGCTTCTCATTCTTGATGCGGTAATGCGAAATTTATTAAACTTTCTCATTAAATATAATTACTGGTTCCTCTTTCTTCTGTTAGAGGTTGCCAGTTTTATTTTATTATTTCGCTTTAATCATTACCAGCAGAGTGTGTATTTCACCTCTGCCAATGGCGTGGCGGGGAAGGTTTATGAAATATCGGGTGGCATCACTTCCTATTTCCACTTGAAGACGGCCAACGAAGACCTGCTCGACCGCAACATGTGGCTGGAGCAGCGGCTTTCGTTTCTGGAAAATGTCTTGAAGGAGAAAGGATTGGACTCCGCCAGGTTGTACAGCATGGAACGGCTTGCTCCTACGGAGTATCAGATATTCAAGGCGAATGTCATAAAGAACAGCTTGAACAAGGCTGACAATTATATCACTTTAGACCGTGGAACAACAGAAGGTATCCGTCCTGAGATGGGAGTTGTAGATGCCAATGGCGTGGTGGGTATTGTGTATAAGACCTCTCCCCATTACTCGTTGGTCATTCCGTTGCTGAACAGCAAGTCAAGCATCAGCTGTAAGATTGTGGGCAGTGATTATTTCGGTTATTTGAAGTGGGAGGGAGGTAATTCCCGTTTTGCCTATCTGAAGGATTTGCCCCGGCATGCCGAATTCAATCTGGGAGATACAGTAGTGACCAGCGGCTATTCCACCGTGTTTCCAGAAGGTGTCATGGTGGGGACGGTGGATGACATGTCTGACTCGCACGACGGGCTTTCGTATCTGTTGAAGATAAAGCTGGCTACGGACTTTGGAAAGGTGAGCAATGTGCGCGTCATTTCCCGCAACGGGCAGGATGAACAAAAGGCATTGGAGTCGAGGGCAGACGAGAAGTGACTAAGAAATTAGGGATTAGGGGTTAAGGATTAGGGATTAATCATCTTTATATCTTATAACTTATACACTCAATAACTTGTAACTCGTAACTTATAACTCATTAGCGTTGTTAATTAATTATCTGCATAAAATAGGATGGTTCATAGGCTTGGTACTGTTGCAGGTGCTGATATTGAACAATGTGCATATTGCAGGATATGCCACTCCATTTCTGTATATCTACTTGATACTGAAGTTTGAGTCGGACACTCCCCGCAATGCGTTGATGTTGTGGGCATTCTTTTTAGGGCTGGCTGTCGACGTCTTTTCCGACACACCGGGGATGAACGCTGCCGCTACGGTGTTGCTGGCTTTCTTGCGCCCCACTTTCCTGCGGCTGTTCGTGCCTCGTGACACGCTGGATACACTGGTTCCGGCCATCCGTACAATGGGGATTCTTCCTTTCCTGAAATATCTGGTTGTGAGTGTGCTGATACATCACGGCTTGTTGCTTACCCTCGAATTCTTCTCTTTTGCCCATATTGGTACGCTGTTGTTGAGAATTGCGGCAAGTACCCTGCTTACTGTGACCTGCATTATGGCTGTTGAGGGAATAAGAAAGAAAGGATAAAGGGATTAAGGATTAGGAATTGATGAAAGACTATACACTGGAAAAGCGGAAATATGTAATTGGAGCGGCGGCTATTGTCATCGTTCTTATTTACGTGTTCCGGCTGTTCGACCTGCAAATCATGACTGATGACTACAAGAAGAACGCGGACAGCAACGCTTTTCTGAACAAGATACAATATCCATCACGGGGGGCTATCTACGACCGTAACGGTAAGTTGCTCGTGTTTAACCAGCCTGCCTATGATATTACGTTTGTGCCTCGGGAGGTGACGCAGCTGGATACACTCGACCTTTGCAGTGCCTTGAACATTACCCGTGAGCAGTTTGACAAACGGATGAAGGACGTCAAGAACCGCTGGATGAACCCCGGTTATTCCAAATACACCCATCAGGTGTTCATGACGCAGCTTTCTGCCGAAGAGTGCGGTGTGTTTCAGGAGAAGCTGTTCAAATTTCCAGGTTTCTATATTCAGCGGCGTACTATCCGTCAATATACCTATAACTCTGCCGGCCATTTGCTGGGAGACATCGGCGAAGTGTCCAAGAAAGACATTGAGAACGATGACTATTATATTCGCGGAGACTATATAGGCAAGCAAGGCATCGAGAAATCCTATGAAAAGTATCTGCGTGGAGAGAAGGGGGTGGAGATTCTGCTTCGTGACGCTCACGGGCGCATCCAGGGACACTACATGGACGGACAGTTGGACCGTTCCTCCGTACCCGGCAAGAACCTGACGTTGGGCATCGACATTGACCTTCAGATGTTGGGAGAACGACTGCTTCAACACAAAATCGGTGCCATTGTGGCCATCGAACCGGCTACGGGTGAGATACTATGTATGGTTTCCTCGCCTACCTTTGACCCTCATCTGATGATAGGGCGCCAGCGGGGAAAGAACCACCGCCTGCTGCAGATGGACAAGCGGAAGCCTTTGTTGAACCGTGCCATCATGGGAGCTTATCCGCCGGGCTCCACCTTCAAGACGGCGCAGGCGCTGACCTTCCTTCAGGAAGGGATTATCCACGAAGATTATCCGACTTTCCCTTGTGCGCATGGTTTCAATCATAAAGGCCTTCATGTGGGATGTCACGGACATGGTTCGCCTCTGTCGCTGATTCCTGCCATCGCTACCTCTTGTAATTCCTATTTCTGTTGGGGATTGTATCGCATGTTCGGTGATAAAAAATACGGTTCGCCGCAGAATGCCATTACCGTATGGAAAGACCACATGGTATCGCAGGGCTTCGGCTATCGGCTCGGTACCGACCTCCCCGGCGAACAGCGTGGACTGATACCGAATGCAAAGTTCTACGACAAGCCCTATCGGGGTTCGTGGAACGGTCTGACGGTGATTAGTATCTCCATCGGGCAGGGAGAGATTCTCGCCACCCCGTTGCAGATAGCCAATCTGGGTGCCACCATTGCCAACCGGGGGCATTTCATTACTCCGCACATCGTGAAGGAGATAGAAGACAATGAACTGGACAGCATCTATCGCAATCCCCGTTATCCCACCATCGACCGCGAATATTATGAAATGGTGGTGAAAGGCATGCGTGCCGCTGTAGACGGAAGTACGGGTAGCGCCACTTGCCGCATGGCGGGAGCCATCCTGCCGGGTGTGGAGGTCTGCGGAAAGACGGGCACGGCACAGAACCGCGGCAAGGACCATTCTGTCTTTATGGGCTTTGCCCCGATGGACAACCCTAAGATAGCCATTGCCGTCTATGTGGAGAACGGTGGTTTCGGTGCCACGTATGGCGTACCTATCGGTGCCATGATGATGGACCAGTATCTGCATGGAAAGCTGTCGCCCGAGAATGAGATACGGGCGGAAGAATTCAGTAACCGGGTGATACTTTACGGAGATGAGGAGAGATGATGATGAGGGGTTGGGGATTAAGGATTAGGGGGTAGGGATGAACGGTGAGTGACTTCAATAGTAAATAGTAAATCGTAAAATCGTAAATAAATTGGTGACAAGGAGAGATAGCATATGGAAATCATTGGACTGGGTGACGATTGTCGTTTACCTGCTGCTGATTGTATTCGGCTGGTTCAGTGTCTGTGGGGCGAGTTATGATTATGGTGACCGTGACTTTCTGGACTTCTCTACGCGTGCCGGCAAGCAGTTTGTCTGGATTATATGTTCCTTCGGGCTGGGGTTTGTGCTGCTGATGCTGGATGATTCCCTCTATGACATGTTCTCCTACCTTATATATATAGGGCTGATGCTGTTGCTGATTGTCACGATATTCATTGCGCCCGACACGAAAGGGTCGCGGTCGTGGCTCATCCTGGGGCCGGTCAGTTTGCAGCCGGCGGAGTTTGCCAAGTTTGCCACGGCGCTGGCGCTTGCCAAGTATATGAGCGCCTACTCGTTTACGATGAAGAATTGGAAAAGCTCCCTTATGTTGGCTTTCCTGATTCTCTTCCCCATGTTGCTGATTATCCTACAGCGGGAGACGGGTTCGGCATTGGTGTACTCTGCATTTTTCCTGATGCTTTATCGGGAGGGAATGCCGGGCGTGGTACTGTTCTCGGGTATATGTGCAGTGGCCTACTTTGTGGTGGGCATCCGTTTTGATGCGGTGATGATTGCCGATACACCGACGCCTATCGGGGAATTTGCCGTACTGCTGATGGTACTGCTCTTTGCCGGAGGTATGGTGTGGGTTTATAAAAAGCGTTGGGAACCCACACGGAATATTATCGGCGGTTCGCTGGGAGTGCTGCTCGTGGCTTATCTGATTTCGGAATACGTGGTACCCTTCAACTTGGTGTGGGTGCAGTGGGGGCTTTGTGCACTTGTTGTCGGGTATCTTGTCTTTCTTTCTTTAAGCGAGCGCCATTTATCTTATTTTCTGATTGGGCTGTTTGCTTTGGGTTCGATAGGTTTCCTCTACTCCAGCGACTACTTCTTCAATAAAGTGCTGGAGCCCCATCAACAGATACGTATCAAGGTGGTGCTCGGTATGGAAGAGGACCTTGCTGGTGCCGGCTATAACGTGAACCAGTCGAAGATAGCCATCGGCTCCGGGGGGCTGACCGGCAAAGGTTTCTTGAATGGTACGCAGACAAAGCTGAAGTATGTGCCGGAGCAAGATACGGACTTCATTTTTTGCACCGTGGGTGAGGAGGAAGGATTCGTAGGGTCTACGGCTGTACTGTTACTGTTCCTTATTCTTATTTTACGGCTGATTGTCGTGGCCGAGCGGCAGCAATCTCCCTTTGGCCGGGTGTATGGTTATTCTGTGCTTAGTATATTCTTGTTCCATCTATTCATCAATATAGGCATGGTGCTGGGGCTGACCCCCGTCATCGGTATCCCGTTGCCTTTCTTCAGTTACGGAGGTTCTTCTCTCTGGGGATTCACAATCCTGCTGTTTATCTTTCTGCGGATTGATGCGGGACGTAATCGTCGAATTTAGTTATGACCGTTTCCTTGTGGGACATACGAATGGACTTGATTATCATTACATTGCATTTACACATTGTTTACATCGTAATGTAACGGCCGTTACACCGCATTGTAACGTCCTTTACGCTGTATCGTAACGACTTTTACGCTATATTGTAACGCCCTTTACATGCTGGTGTAACGGTCGTTACATCCTGGCGTAAAAGACGTTACGCTATGAGGTAAGAGGGCAAGTTATGATACCCCGCCCGTTTCCGCTTCAAGGAGACGTGAGTGGGAGACTGAGGTGGTTGTTAGAAGAAGGTAATAAAGAACAATAGGGAGTTCCTATCTCTTCAGTTTGATGCCGATGTCATTGATTCCTTGCAGCCTTTCGTCCGGTAGCGTATAGGCCACTTTAAAGAGGTAGGTGCCGGGTTTGCCGATTCGAACGCTTCCTGCGGAGACGGCAGTCTGATAGAGACCTCCCCAGCCGTCACCTTTCCAGATTCCTTCTTTGTCCGCGAGGATTAGCTGTATGGTGTCCGTGGGTGACGGAATGGAATCTGCGGTGGTGTAGCAGATGGATAGAGGTAGATTCTGATAGGGGTAGTTGCTTCGGTTACGAACTTCCAAAGACAGTTTGTAGTAGGTCAGTGAGTCGGTGACCTTCACGTCGAAAGAGAGCGTGTCTTCGCGCAGCCAGCCTTCGGTGGGAAGGGATTGGAAGGAATGGTATACAGTCTGTTTGTCGCAAGCGCTCAGCAGGCTTGCGACAAACAGTAGTATGATACCTTTCAGGCAGAGATTCCTATTCTTGAGCTGGTTTGTCATTTTGGGCAGGTCTTTCACCTTGAGGTTTGGGCTTATTGTTACGGGGCGGACGACGGTTGTTATTGTTCCGTTGTTGACGTTCGCCTTGTTGCTGTTCACCTTGTTTGGGTGCTTGCCGGTCTTGTTTCTGTCTCGGTTGCCGGTCTTGCCTGGATTGTTCTCTCTGGTTGTTGGATTGCGGAGCACCCTGCTGCTCACCTCCTTGCGGACGACCGTTTCCACTCTTTTTCTTTCTCTTGTTACGGCTGTTGTTGCTGTTCTCGCCACCGTTGCCGTCACTGCCACTCTTGCCTTTCCGGTTGCGGTCAAAGCGAGTGAGACTCTCTTGTTCCAGCAAGTCCACCGGCTTTTTGGGTTCGGAACGATGGGTTTCTTCTATCAGGCTGTCGGGCTTGATGCCACGTCTGTTCAAACCGATAATCTCGAAGGCGCGTCTGCCGCTGATGGTCACCAGGTTGGCGGGGATGTTCTTGTCGCTTGAGTAGGTTATCTGGTTGCTCAGAATGTCGGCTTTGAAGAAGAAGAACTCACCGTCTTTGGTCTCTAAGGTAATCTCGCGTGAGGGCAGGCGTTTCTGTGCTTCCACGTAGCAGTCTACTTCGTAGTTGAGGCAGCACTTCAGTTTGGCGCATTGTCCGGCAAGCTTCTGCGGATTCAGTGAAATGTCCTGGAAGCGCGCCGCGCTGGTGGATACCGATACGAAGGAGGTCATCCAGGTGGCGCAGCAGAGTTCGCGTCCGCAGGGACCGATGCCACCGATGCGTCCGGCTTCCTGGCGGGCGCCAATCTGTTTCATCTCGATGCGCACGCGGAAGGCGTCGGCAAGGACCTTGATGAGCTGGCGGAAGTCCACACGCTCGTCGGCGATGTAGTAGAAGATGGCTTTGTTGCCGTCTCCCTGGTATTCCACGTCACCAATCTTCATGTTGAGGTTGAGGTCCAGGGCAATCTGGCGCGAGCGTATCATGGTGGCGTGCTCGCGGGCTTTTGCTTCGTTGTACTTCTCCATATCTACGGGCTTCGCCTTGCGGTAGATGCGTTTGATGTCTGCCTCGGACTTGATATTGGCTTTCTTCATTTGCAGCGGCACGAGGCGTCCGGTTAGGGTCACCACGCCGATGTCATGTCCGGGGGTGGCTTCTACGGCTACGATGTCGCCTTTCTCCAGGGGTATCTTGTTGCTGTTGCGGAAATATCCCTTGCGGGTGTTCTTGAACTGAACTTCCACCAGCTCGCTCTCATCGGCATTGCCCGGTATGTCGGCCAGCCAGTCGTAGGTGTTCAGTTGCTTGTCCTGCCTGCCGCAACTCTTGCAGCACAGGCCTCCGCTTCCATTATGTAGTTTAAATTCCATCATCTGTTTATTTACGATTTGACTATTTACTATTTACGATTTGATACTTTGCATTTCATTGTCTTGCCACTTTTCATTGTTTCAATAAAACAATCATTTTGAGGGAGAAGTCGAAGAACACCATGCGGGCGTTCACGTTCTGCTCGATGTGGCGCTGCGCTTCACTCAGTTCGTCCATGATACCCACGACGTTACGCTCGTTGACAAAGGGGGCGAAGCGGGTGGCGAAGTTCTGTTCGGGCAGCGTCATGTAGTTCATCTCCTTGCGGTACAAGTTGTAGATGAAGTTCTCGCGGGTCATACGCTGGCAGTAGTCCAGGAAGTTCTTCTGCCGTTCGCGTCCCATGGCGGCAAGCTGCTCGCTCCATTGTTTCATTTCCCGTATCTTGCGCTGGTAGGAGAGTCGCATCAGGCTGACAAAGAGGTTGAAGAACAGTTCGTTCTCTTCGTTCAGATGGATGGTCTCCAATGCTTTGATGAAGTCTCCGTTTGCCAGATGGGCTATCGTCTCGCTGTCGCGGGGCTGCACTCCGTACTTCTGCTGCAGGGCTTCGGCTATGTCGGCTTCTTCAATCTTGGGAATGTTGAAGCGCTGCGTGCGGCTGAGGATGGTGGGCAGTATCATTTCCGGAGCTTCGGAGATGAGGAGGAATATCGTTTTCTCGGGTGGCTCTTCCAGCAGTTTCAGCAGCTTGTTGGCGCATACTTCATGCAGCTTTTCGGGTAGCCATACGATGGTGACTTTGTAACCTCCTTCACTGGATTTCAGACTCAGCTTGCGGGTTATCTCGTCGCTTTCCTTGGCATAGATGATGGCTTGTCCGTTTTCGGCATCCATCTCGTTCAGCCAATGGTTCAGTCCGAAGTAGGGGCTGTTCAGCAGCAGGTGCCGCCAGTTGGCGATATAGTCGTCGCAGACTTCCTTTTTCCCTTTGGCACTCTTGACGATAGGGTATACGAAGTGTACGTCCGGGTGCACCAACTTGTTCCATTTCACGCAGGAGGGACAAGTACCGCAGGCATCGGTTTCCGTCCGGTTGGGACAGCAGATGTAGCGGGCATAGGCAAGTGCCAATGGGAGTTTTCCTACTCCGGCAGGGCCACAGAAAAGTTGTGCGTGGGGAATACGTCCTTCCTGCACTTCTTGTATCAGCCTTTGTTTGGCTGCCTCTTGGCCTATTATGTCCTTGAAACTGAACACGGGTTAATTAGTTATAAGTTATTACTTGTGACACTGCCAGTTGTCAATTGTCAACTATCGATTATCTATTGTTTAGTAGATTTGTTTGGCTACTTCCCTGATGCTGTCTGTGGCTCCTACCGAGTAGAAGTGGAGGCTTGGGACGCCATGGGCTATCAGCTCTTTGCACTGCTGCACGCACCATTCGATACCCACTTGCTGAGCTTCCGCATCGGTGTTGCACTTCAGAACCTCTTGGGTCAGTTCCTCGGGCAAGTCTACCTTGAACGTCTTGGGTATTATGCTGAGTTGTGACAGCTTCTTGAAGGGCTTGATGCCCGGGATAATCGGGATGGTGACACCGGCTTGACGGGCACGTTCCACGAAGTCGAAATATTTCCGGTTGTCGTAGAAGAGCTGGGTCACGGCATACTCTGCACCCATTTCCATTTTTTTCTTCAGCCAGTAGATGTCTGTATCCATGTTGGGGGCTTCTTCATGCTTTTCCGGATAGCACGCCACACCGTATGAAAACGGGGTATTGGTAACTTTCATCTCGGAGCCGTCCACAAAAATACCTTTATTGAAGTTGTTGATTTGCTCTTGTAGTTCGACGGCGTGGTGGTAACCGTTGCCCACGGGGATAAAAGAGGATTCGTGCTTTGCCTTGTCGCCACGAAGCACCAGCAGGTCGGTGATGCCGAGGAATTGCAGGTCGAGCAGCACGTACTCCGTCTCCTCGCGGGTGAAGCCGCTGCAAAGGATGTGCGGCACCATGGTGATGTTGTACTTGTTCTGGATGGCAGCAGCTACGGCTACGGTGCCGGGGCGGCGGCGCAGGCGGTTTCGCTGGAACAATCCGTTGCCGAGGTCTTTGTACACGTACTCGCTGCGGTGCGTGGTGATGTTGATGTATTTGGGGTCGAATTCCCGTAACGTATCTATGGTTTGATACAGCTTTTCGATGCCCGTACCTTTCAGTGGTGGCAATATTTCAAAGGAAAAAGCTGTTTTTTCGTTACTGTTTATCAGGTCGATTACTCTCATTTCTCTTTCGTTATCTTTGTCCGATTGGCAAAAATCTTGCACATTGGGAACAAAAATACAAAAAAGAAATGAGAAATGCCGAAATTGCCGGCTATTCTTTTATACAGCGGATGGAAAGAGCTTTATAGTAGGGCTTGCCGGTGACATGGGCAGCGCTTGATACAAACTCGTCGCTTTCGCCGAGAAAATAAATGGTGCTTTCCGAAAGGGTATGCTTTGTATGATCCCAACTCCAAAAGGCGGTCATTTTATTGGGGCTGTTGTGTCCTTTGTTGTACCACATTCCTACCGGGAAAGCATTGAACCGGGTATGGTTGTTGACGGGGGCAACTTCACCGGATACCATTGCCTGCCATTCTCCTGCTTTTAGTATGGAGGCATCGTTGCCGGTGTAGTTTTTCAGCTGTTCCCAGTCTGCATCCGATGGAATTTTCCAGCCCTCGGGAGCCAGCTCTCCTGCCAGTATGGATTCTCCATTGTAAAAATAAATGTCATATTTGTCCGGCTTGTAATATCCGGCTTTGTCTGTTCCCAAGTCACTCTGTTTTTTCAAGGGAGCTCCGTCACGGTAGGTGGTGGCATGGAGCTCTTTACCCATCCAGTATTGGGCTCCAATCTTGACAATGGGGTATTCGGTAGACACTCCTTTTCTGATGTCTCGAAGGGTGTAGCATGCCACATTCACTTTGATGGCGTTTTCCGGTTTATCCAGAAGTAGCTTATGGTTATTGTCTATATAGAGCTTGTCTATGCCGGTATATTCCCCTTTAGTGTAGGTAAATCCATAGTCGTCTGTATTCCAGCTTATTCTTCCTCCGCAGATGGTGTCTTTACGGTCTGCAAGCTGTAGGATGACTCCATTGCTCAGGTCGGTCTTTTCATTTTCGCCTATGGGATAGGCTATAACGGCTCTGGAAGTCAATGACGCTGATTTGAGATATTCCTTGCAGACTTCTGCAATGGGTATCCCTTCGTGATAAATTCTGTACACATTTGAAAGAGAAAAGGAGAGAGCGGAGATATGTATGGCAGTGTAATCTTCCATATTGTCGGTGTCGATGGGAGGGAGGCTGCTCCATTCCTTGATTTTTCCGGCAAAACTGCTCAGTACGTTGCTGTTGCTCTGCATGGCTGATATGTTAATGATACATTGCGTGCTGCTACTCATTTCCACTTCGGGTATTGCACAACTGTATATACGTCCGCTCCACTCCATAATGAAGGATTGCTTGCCATCATTTATCGTTTGGGGTATGATGATGAATTCCTTGCCGGTAAGTTTGTTGTCTTTGACGCTCCATTCGCCGGAGGCTATGATGTCTTGTGTCCCCGTAAGATTACTGAAAGTCCCGTCTTCCAGATTATAATCGGCCGAGGTCTTGAGCCCGGTTGCGATGATACGCGGATTGGCTTTCAGCAAATCATTGGCAGAGTTGCTTGCGTCGGGTGTCAGAGAGATTGCCAGTTTGGACAGCTTGTGTTGGAACTCCAGGGTTACAGATTTGGTTTTACTGGTGATTCCTTGCGCTTTAGCTACCAAGAAGTCACTTTGTGCGCGGTTTTTCTCATTGCTCTGGTCTATCTGCACAGATACGGGAAGAACGGGTGTACCGGCAGCTACCCCTTCGGTTTGGTAAGGGTGGTAACTGATAAAGTCCAGTGACACATCTCCTTCCGGATAGAATACTGTCTTTTTGGGAACTAGTGTGGAGCCTTCCGTATATTCCAGGGCCAGATTGTCAATATACCGTTTTCCCTTGATGGAGCCGGAGGAAGTGGTTGCAAACAAGCCCATTCTGTCTCCTTTTTCAAAGGCGGTGTTTGTGACCTTGGTACTGGCCTTTTCCATTTTGATAGAGAACGTGATAGGTGTCGTCCCTTCCTCGATTTCCGCTTCTGATTCTTCGTCAATCCGGTTCACACAAGCTGTATTCCCTAAGGACATGCAGCAGAATAAAGAGGCAGCCAAGACTCCTCTTGCAAGAATAAGTTTCTTCATTATATTATTATTGTGGGGCAACGGTTTTTCCGCTTTCCCAATTATACTCAATGAACCTTGTCTTAAAAATGTGGATTTAGCAGAGCTATAACCGGTATGGAAAAGTCTTTTACGCTTTTGGATGCTAATTATCAGTATCACGCTTGATGCCGCAGTGCTTTTTAATCTTATTTTTAATAACTTTTAATAGGTTTCGGGTACAAATGTAATTAAACGTGTTAAATGAAGAGGGATAAATCGATAAAACTTTTATAATTTATTTATCACACTCTGATTTTTTGCCTAACTTTACACGCTAAAATCGTAGACAGTAATAAGTTAAACCATAGATATAAACTCATGCCTTTAAATTTACCCGATAAACTACCCGCTATCGAGTTGCTGAAAGAGGAGAATATTTTTGTCATTGACAATTCCCGGGCAACCCAGCAGGATATCCGTCCGCTGCGTATCGTGATTCTGAACTTGATGCCGCTAAAGATTACAACGGAAACGGACCTGGTGCGTCTGCTTTCCAATACTCCGCTTCAGGTGGAAATCTCGTTCATGAAGATAAAAAGCCATACTTCCAAGAACACTCCGATAGAACACATGAAAACATTCTATACGGATTTCGACAAGATGCGCGGTGAAAAGTACGATGGCATGATTATCACCGGTGCTCCGGTAGAGCAGATGGATTTTGAGGAGGTGACTTATTGGGATGAGATTACTGAAATCTTCGACTGGGCGCGTACGCATGTCACCTCTACGCTCTACATCTGCTGGGCGGCGCAGGCAGGGCTCTATCATCATTATGGAGTGCCGAAGTATGCACTGGATAAGAAGATGTTCGGTATCTTTGAACATCGTACCTTGCAACCGTTGCATCCCATTTTCCGTGGATTTGATGATATGTTCTATGTGCCGCATAGCCGCCACACGGAAGTGCGCCGGGAAGATATACAGAAGGTTCCGGAATTGACGCTGCTTTCCGAGTCGGAGGATGCTGGTGTATATATGGCGGTGGCCCGTGGAGGGCGTGAGTTCTTCGTGACCGGCCATTCGGAATACTCCCCGCTGACATTGGATACAGAGTATCGCCGTGACTTGAATAAGGGCCTGCCCATTGAGATACCCCGTAACTACTATGTGGACGATGACCCGGACAAAGGAGTGCTGGTGCGTTGGCGTGCCCATGCCAATCTGTTGTTCTCCAATTGGCTGAATTATTTTGTATATCAGGAGACGCCGTATAATATTAATGAAATAGGGTGAGTTACTCGTAACTAAACGATGATAAAGCAACGTAAAATAGAGCTGCTGGCTCCTGCCAAGAATTTGGAGTGTGGCATAGAAGCAGTGAATCATGGGGCAGATGCGGTATACATCGGTGCACCCAAGTTCGGTGCGCGTGCGGCTGCTGTCAACTCTTTGGAGGATATTGCCGCTTTGGTGGAGCATGCCCATCTGTATAATGCCCGTATCTATGTGACGGTCAATACCATTCTGAAAGAAGAAGAGCTGAAAGAGACGGAGAGGATGATTTGGGAGCTGTACCGCATCGGTGTGGATGCACTGATTGTACAGGATATGGGGATTACGCGGTTGAATTTGCCGCCCATTCCGTTGCATGGCAGTACGCAGATGGATAACCGTACGCCGGAGAAAGTACGTTTCCTTGCCGATGCCGGTTTCCGTCAGGTGGTGTTGGCACGCGAACTTTCTTTGCAGGAGATACGCGGTATCCATGAGGCGTGTCCCGACGTGCCGCTCGAAGTCTTTGTACACGGGGCTCTTTGCGTCAGTTATAGCGGGCAGTGCTATGTCAGCCAGGCTTGTTTCGGACGGAGTGCCAACCGGGGGGAATGTGCGCAATTCTGCCGTTTACCCTTCAGTCTGGTAGATGCCGATGGCAAGACCATTGTGCGTAATAAGCATCTGCTTTCTTTGAAGGACCTCAACCAAAGCGAGGTGTTGGAAGAACTGCTGGATGCCGGAGCCACTTCGCTGAAGATAGAAGGCCGCTTGAAGGATGTGAACTATGTGAAGAATGTGACGGCGGCTTACCGTAGGAAGCTCGATGCCATTTTTGCCCGTCGCAAGGAATATGCCCGTGCTTCTTCGGGCACCTGCCGTTTCGATTTCCAGCCACAGTTGGACAAGAGTTTCAGCCGCGGTTTCACCCATTATTTCCTGCAAGGAAGGGGAGGGGAGATCACTTCGTTCGATACGCCCAAATCTTTGGGAGAGGAGATGGGCACTTTGAAGGAACAGCGCGGGGGATATCTCACGGTGGCAGGCGTAAAGCCTTTCCACAACGGAGACGGTGTCTGTTTTCTTGATGAGCAGGGACGTTTGCAAGGTTTCCGCATCAACCGGGTGGATGGTAACAAACTCTATCCGGCAGGGGAAGTGCCTCGTATCAAACCCCGTACCCGACTTTATCGTAACTTCGACCAGGAGTTTGAACGTATTCTTACCCGCAAATCCTCCGAACGTAAAATCGGTGTTTGTTGGGAGTTGTCAGATACTTCTTTCGGGTTTAGCCTGACGGCTGCGGACGAGGATGATAACCGCGTGACGCTCTCTTTCCCTTATCCGAAAGAGTTGGCACGTACACCGCAGGTGGATAATCTGCGTAATCAGCTGGGTAAGTTGGGGAATACTCCTTTTGAGATAGCAGGATATTTGTCTGAAGATGCTTCGGGCATCAGGCTCAATCTTTCTGCTAACTGGTTCCTTCCTGCTTCTGCGGTGGCGGACTGGCGCCGGCAGGTGATAGATAAGCTGATTGCGGCTCGGCGTGTTACTTATCGTCGTGAGCTGGCTGTTTGGAAACCGACCAGCCATGCTTTCCCGGCTACTTCGCTGACCTATCTGGGTAATGTGATGAACGGTGCTGCCCGGAGTTTCTACCGTGAGCACGGGTTGTCGTCCATAGCACCTGCTTACGAGGCACAAGCGGTTCCGGATGCTGTACTCATGTTCTGCAAACATTGCCTGCGTTTCAGTATGGGATGGTGTCCCACCTATCAGAAAGGACATTCTCCTTATAGGGAACCTTATTATTTGGTTGGGACGGACGGCAAGCGTTTCCGCTTGTCTTTTGATTGCAAGAATTGCCAGATGAAAGTCATTGCTCATGAAGAGCCGCTTTAATGAAGGATGAAGAATGAGGAATTACTAATAAAGACTTGAAAATGAGGAGTGAGGAACGGGCACATAATGAAAGGCTGGCAAATGACCGGTACCGGGAAGCGGGCAGGGACAAACATCCTTTGCGTTCACTGCGTTCCCTCCTATTCTGCATTCTTTATTTTTCATGCTTCATTGCTTTAGTTTCCTGCCATTATTCCCGTCCTAATCTTGAAGATGAACATCTGTCTAAGGAGACGCGTGATTCGCTGGCCTATCTTTTTGAGCGGCATTATACTTGGAATACCAATCTGGAAGTGCTGGCAGATTCTGTGAATTTGGCTTGTCTGCCCGTGAAGGACTGCTATAATATGCTTTATCGGGGAGACCGCGTGGTGGTTGCCGAGTTCGCCATCCATCCTGCCGACAGTGTGGATAGTGTATGGGTGAAGCTTGCCCATTCGCAGGAAGTGCAGGGTTGGTTGCGGGAGTCCGAAATGATGCATGCCTTTGTTCCTACAGACAGCATTTCGCAGGCCATCTACTTGTTCAGTGATACCCATGCCTCTTATTTTATCATTATTTTTGCCTTGTTTGTGGCAGTCTGGCTGTTCCGGGCTTTTCGACGCAAGCAGTTGAGGATGGTGTACTTTAATGATATAGACAGTCTCTATCCGTTGTTGCTATGTCTGCTGATGGCGTTCTGTGCCACTATTTACGAATCTATACAAGTGTTTGCACCGGAGACGTGGCAACACTTCTATTTTAATCCTACCTTGTCGCCGTTCAAGGTACCGCTTGTGCTTTCTGCTTTTCTGATGGGTATCTGGCTGTTTATAGTGGTGTTGCTGGCGGTACTCGACGATTTGTTTCGCCAGTTAAGTCCGGCGGCGGCCGTATTCTATCTGTTGGGGCTGGCCTCCTGCTGCATCTTCTGTTATTTCTTCTTTATCCTGACTACATCTATCTACGTCGGATACTTGTTTTTGACCGCTTTTGTATGGGTATTCCTCAAAAGGCTTCGCATTTCGCTGCTGGCTTCACGCTATCGTTGCGGCAGATGCGGGCAGAAACTGAGGGAGAAGGGAGTCTGCCCACATTGCGGAGCTATCAATGAATAAAAAAGCTTTGTAACTTTTCCATATTCAGTAGGAAAATGTAACTTTGTAGTTGAACTTTTAAAAGGAGGAATTGATTATGAGTAGTTTGGAGTTGGAAGCCGGAAAATTGGAGTTGATTCGTGAGATAGTCAATATCAATAGCAGTACTGCATTGGAGAGCCTCAGAAAATATATGAAGGAGGTTTTGAATAAGAATAGTCATTCCATTCCGACAGCGGCAGATAGCAAATTGCTGACTAAGCGTATGCTTGCAAAGTATGCCGGTAGTTGGAAGGACAATCGTGATTCTGATGAAATCAATGATGATATATATGCATCACGCCTTTCTCGAAAAGAAGAAAACTTTAGCCCCTTTGACGAATGAAACGATATTTGCTTGATCTAATATTTGTGTTCACTTCATGCGTCAGAAATTTGGAGTAGACGAACATATTGAAAAGGTGGGCTGGGAACATTGTTGCATTTCGGAGGTTACGGTAGCAGAGTTGTTGTTCGGTGCAGAGCGAAGTAATAATGTGGAGAGAAACTTGCAGCTTGTTACTGATTTCTGCCAAGATATCAAGGTAATACCTTTGTCCTCGGCTTTATGTTGTTATGCCCGGAGTAAGGCTGCCTTATATAGTCAAGAAACTCCCATTGAGGATTTGGACTTATTTATAGGATGTACAGCGGTGGCTAACCAAATGATAATGGTTACTGAAAACAAGAAACATCTGGAAAGAATACCTAATATTGAAATTGAAAACTGGGTACATAGAGGATAACTTCTCCTCTGTCAGATAGAAACATAGAAACGGTCGTTCGGGTATGCAATGTGTAAGTACCCGAACGACCGTTTCTATTTTCCTTTACTTTCGGAGGGACAAAGCTCTCCAATCAGAACCTGCACCTCAACTCTATTCCCGCCTGCACAGGCCGTCCTTTCTGCATAAATCCGTTCCCCATACTCTCAAAATAGAACGAAGCATACTCTTTGTCCAGTGCATTGCGCACCCAGAAATCAATCTGTCCATGTCCTTTCTGGAAGCTGATACGTCCGTTCAGCGTGCCGTAGAAGGCTTGGCTCACGGTATTCTTCTCGGTCCAGTAGATGCGCCCGGCACCGGTGTAGTTAGCGTTCAGCTGGATGCGGTCCAGCCAGTGCCCCGGACGGATGCGGAAGATGTACTGACCGCCCACGTTCATGGTATGCTTGGGAACAAAGGGTACGTACTTGCCGTTGTAGCTGATTTCCTGAAGCTCCCCATTCACTTTCTCGTTGGTGATGTAATCCTTAAAGGTGGCATAGGTATAACCATAACTTGCATTCAGCGTGAAGTCCGTAGCAACGGCAGCCGTTAAGGCAACCTCTGCCCCCTGGCTGCGGCTTTTGCCGGCATTTGCCGTTTCGCGTCCCAGTCCGCTTGGGGCGAAGCGTGAAATCTGCTGGTCGCGGGTTTCCAGCCAGAAGATGGCGGCGTCGGCATGCAGACGTCCGTCCAGCAGATTCAAGTGTGTTCCTATTTCGTAGTTCCAGGTCTGTTCGGGCTTGTAGACGGTGGCGGATTTTGCATCCGGATTCTCTCCCGCATCGGGGAAGTATTTGCCCACCAGCTCTTTGTAGGCATCCGGCACGTTGGGCATAATCGCCTCTTTGCTTTGCCGCATCATGTCATTCTTCAAACTGGATTGCAGCAAGTCGGAGAACATCTGCACGTTGTAGCCTCCCGAACGGTAACCTTTGCTGACCGTAGCGTAAACATTTCCTCTGTTTCGCGCAAAGTCATACTGCAAAGCAAACTTGGGCAACAGCTGAAGATAATCCTTATCAATGTTTCCTTGGTAGCGCGACTCTACGGTCAGTGCCGTCTCCGGCATCATCTCCATTTCGCGGATGACGACGTCGCCCCGCTTCATTTCTCCCTTGATGCCCACCTTGTAGTCCAGGCTGGTGCCGGAGTTGTAATCCATCTTCATACGCTCATAATCCAGGCGTAACCCGGCAGTGAACGACACTCCTTTCAGCCCGAATAAATCTCTGAAGGTGGATTGATGAAAGAGTGCCCCATTCAGCAGCGGAGTGTCGAAACTGCCCCCGATGGGCATGGTCTGGCTGCTGATGCCCAGTGAGGGCAGGATATTCATGCTCATGGATGGTCCCATCTCTACTTGTATTTGCGATGGGATGACACTGCCCAACATCTGGTTCAGCATCCCCATTCCGGCTTCCCTGAAAGTGACGGGAGCTTCCGTATTCAGCCATTGGTAGAAGCCGAAGGCGCCGGTGGTCCATTGCCAGCGGCTGCCGCTTTTACTCTTCAAGATGATTTCCTCGCTCAGTGCGTGGGAGCGTTGTTTCTGTTGCAGGGTATAGATGTCGTTGGCGGTGAAGTCCTGGTCTATGTCCATGCAGTCCTTTAGAAACTGGTAGCCGGTGACCATGCTCAACGTGAAGTGCTGTGCCTGGTATTCCAGGTTCAGACCCGTGTTCAGCAGGTTGCGGTAGTAGTTGCTACGGGCGTTATTGGAGATTTTTCCGATGTAGGGCTTCAGCGGCTCGCTCTGTGCTTCGGGAGCCAGGCTGCCTTGATAGAAGTATGGGTAGCCACCCTGGTCGCTGTATTCGTAGTTGATGTTTAGGTCCACCTTCCAGTTGTCCGAGGGGAGGTAGATGGCGCGGATGCGTCCGCCTGCCGATTGCCCCTTGTCCGCTTTCTCGTCCCTCACCGTGTTGCGGAAGAATCCTCCTTGATAATCGTAAAAACCTCCGGTGGAAAAGGCGAACCGTTCCGAAAGGCGGTGATAGTGGGTCAGCGAGGTATTATAGGCATTGTACGTACCTGCCCCCATGCGGAAGTCCGTCCCCTGGTAGGAGAAGGGCGATTTGGTGTGCACCTTAATCAATCCGCCCATGGCATTGCGCCCGTAGAGCGTGCCCTGCGGACCGCGTAGCACGTCGATGCGCTCTACGTCGGCATAGCTGAAGTCGAAGGCTGACTTGTCTATATAAGGTATATTGTCTACATAAAGTCCTACGGAGGGAGTGTTGATGCGCGAGCCGATGCCGCGGATATAGACTGCCGAAGTCAGTCGCGAGCCGTAGTCGGGGATAAACATATTGGGCACTACGGATGTCAGATTCTTGATGGAGTTCACCTGTGCGTTCTGCATGTCCTGCTGCGAAAGCAGGGTGACGGCGGCGGGCTGCTCGCGCAGTTTCCGGTTTTCTTTGGGGGCGGCGATGACGGTTATTTCCTCTACATCCACCACTTTCAAGGTGTCTGCCTCTTCGGCAAGTACGTTGCCGGTTGCCAGGAGGCAGAAGATACCGGTCAAAATTCTATATCTATTCATAAACTGGTTTTTTAGCGCCTGCAAAGTAAAGGGATTCTTGCGGAAGGGACAATCCTCATTTATTAGGATTTCGTTCCTGGAGTGCTAATCTTAAATCGTTCCATCATGCGGAAAATATCGTTCCTCCGTGGGGTAAAAATCGTTCCACCATGGTGGAACGATTTTTACCCCACGGAGGAACGATTAGATGTTGGCACATTAGCACACTAATTGGGGCGAAGTTTTTCTGAAAAGACTTCGCTTCTGATGTATCCGGTTGTAGGATTATATTCTGTCCGCTTCCACATATCCGTGCATCACGGCATAGATAGTCAGCCCGGACACGGACTTGATACCCAGCTTCTCGGTGATATTCTTGCGGTGTGAGATGACGGTGGTCAGGCTGATGTTCAGTTTGTCGGCAATCTCCTTGTTGATGAGACCTTTGGTAATCAGCACCAGCACTTCTATTTCGCGGGCGGAAAGGTCGTGCCCGGCGGCTGTATTTATTGCCATATCCGAGTGTCTGGCGGGTGCCGGCTTTCCGTGGTTTTGTCTGTATTGGTTTCCGTATTGGCGCAGCTGCAGAATGTTTTTTGCCAGATTTTGTTCGTCCTGATAGATGTTTAGCGTCGGCATGCCCGACAGTTGGGGGACGGTTTCACCATTGACCAGCACAATGGTTTTGGGCTTGCGCTCCAGAAAGAAAGCGGTATGCTCGAAGTAAATCTGTGAAGAGATGAAATAATGCACATACATGTCAGGCGTATCATCCATCAGTTCGCCAAAGGAACGGAAAGAGCGGATGATGGCTGTCGGGATGATTTCCTCCAGCAAGTTCTGCAGTCCCAGACAGGAGAGGGTGTTGGAGTCGACGATTGCTATTTCAGGAGTCATTCTCGTTTTTTTGTTTCTGCAAAAATACGGATTATTTTTTAGGGTTTGTCTGTGCGGGGCTGCAAAATGAAAAATTCTCCTATGCAGAACTATTCTCCCTCTCCTTTTGGGGAACGGGGAGTGTCTCCTTTCGCATATTGGCTGGGGCTGACATTGAAATATTTCTTAAAGACTTCCCGGAAGTATTTCCCATCGCAGAAACCGGTTCTTTCTGCTACTTCAGTCACGGAATATTTCCCTTCTTTCAATAGCTCGGCAGCATGTTTCAAACGGATATTCCGTACGAAATCTGCCGGTGCCTGGCCGGTCAGCGCTTTCAGTTTACTGTAGAAACTGGTACGGCTCATATTCAGGAGCGAGCACAATACGTCTACTGTGAAATCGGGATTATCCATGTTCTCCTCGATATGTCTCTTTACATTCGACATGAATTTCCAGTCGAGACTGTTGGAGCAAGTGGTAGTTGTGGAGGGCTCTTCTTCTGTATTGATTTCCAAATCCGCATATCTCTTGCGCAGCAATGCGCGGTTGGCAAGCAGATTGGCAATGCTGGCTTTCAGTATGTTTATGCTGAAAGGTTTTACAATATATTCGTCCGCACCGATATGGAGTCCTTCGAGAATGTTCTTTTCATCTCCCAGTGCCGTCAGCAGTACTACCGGGATGTGGGATGTTTCAATATCGTTCTTGATGGCGATGCATAATTCGTCGCCTCGCATTTCCGGCATCATGATGTCGGAAAGAATCAGTTCCGGCCAGAATTGTTTTACAATGGTCAGCGCTTCCTTGCCGTTGTTGCATACTTGTACATTGTAAATCGGGGAGAACGACTGGAAGAGATAGTTGCGCAGCTCGTCATTGTCTTCTACAATCAAGATGCGATGCAGTTTGTCATTGTCTTCAGTCCGGAGTTCTCCGGCAAGTTTCAAAGGAACGGTGGGGACATCCGGTTCATAGAAGGTCTTCTTATCCTTAACGGACAGAGTGAAGTTCTTGAACTGTTCTTTCTCTTTGGGAAGGATGATTCTGACAGTACTGCCTTGGCATTCGGTGCTCTCAATGTATATTTTTCCATTGTGCAGGCTTACCAGCTTCCGCACCAGCATCAGACCGATACCGCTTCCCGTTATTTTGGAGTTGATGGCATTTGTTCCACGGAAGTGCATCTTGAACAGTTTTCTTTGTTCTTTGGCGGGAATTCCTATTCCATTATCTTTGACTTCCAGTCTCCAGGAACTTTTCATGTCATAAACAGAAATGAGTATATCGCCATTTTGGGGAGTATACTTCAGAGCATTGGATATGACATTTTCCAGGATAGAGTCCATCTTCTCTTTGTCGAACCATACATTCATGTAGCTGAAATTGCTTTCGTATCTGAAAGTGATATGTTTTATGGTGGCATAGGTCTGGAAATTGTTGTATATCTCCTTGATGTAAGTATTCAATTCATATTCTGCTATGTACAGATGAGGGGAATATACTTCTGCCCGTTCAAAGTTTATCAGATTGGTAGTCATGCGCAGGAGGGAGTTGACATTTCTCAGTGCCATGTGCATATTGTTGGTCTCGGCTTCGTTCAGTGTCTTGTTTTCAAGCATTTCTTCCAGAGGTGCCTTTATCAGTGTCAATGGCGTGCGGATATCATGCGCGGTATTGACAAAGAAACGGGTTTTCTCATCGGATATCTTTTTCTGTTTTCTCAGTGCCATGACACGGAAACCGACAACGGACATCAGTACTGTCAGCAGGACATAGCAGGCTATGGCCCAAAAACTGAACCAGACGGGGCGCGCAATGCTGATGTCGATGCTTCGCTCTTCAAAATAAAGATAAGGCTCTTCCTTGGATACCGCCCGTATGTAAAGTTTGTAATCGCCCGAGGCAAGGTTGGTGAAGCGGAGATGCCCTTCTTCACCCAGGCGGTTCCAGTCATCGTAAAAGCCTTCCAGCTTCCAGTAGAAAGTGACATTGTCCGGCGCGTCATAATTGATGGATGAAATACTGAGGGAAAAAGTGTTCTGGTTATATTTCAGCTTTAACCGGTCTGTCTGGTTGATGTTTTCCTTCAAGGGGGAATTCGGACTGCCGGAAAAGACTGTCTGATAGAGTATCTGAAAATCGCTGAGTATCATAGGAGAGTAGATGTACTTGGGCAAACGGGTTCCTTCGGGAAACTCGATGGCTCCGTCTGTGCTGCCAAAGACAAAACCCTTGTTCTTGCGTAGCGTTCCGGAAGAGGCACTGAAGCAGGAGGACATCAGCCCTTGCTCTTTAGTCCAGTTGTGGAATGTCTTCTCCGTAGGGTGGAAACAGCTGATTCCGTTTTCGGTACTCATCAGGATATGCCCGTCCGACTCGGGGAGTATGGTGTAGATGTTGTTTGAAATCAAGGCACAATTGTCCTTGTGATAATGCTTGAACGTATTGTCCTTTGCGTTGTAGACAACCACTCCGGAGCCGTTTGTTCCTATATATAGAGAGAGGTCTTCCGCTTGGTAAAGTGTGTTGATGTAGGTCATCTCTTCCTGCAAGGCGACATATTGGAATCTACCCGACTCTTTGTCCAGCAGATACAGTCCGGCACTTGTCCCAATCCACATGTGTCCGTCATCCTTTTCTGTAATGGCGGTGACGGAATTTATTCCGGGATACAGACGGACGGAATTCAGGGACAAATCGAAGCACTTCAGATTATAGAACCCTCCGGACCAGATATATCCTTTGGAGTCTTTTACGATGTCGCGGATATACTTGTCAGGACGAATGTTGTCCGGATTGAGCAGGTAAGGGGAGAAATATTCTACCGAGAGTGTCCTTTTATTTATTTTGTATACTCCCGAAGTATATCCTCCTGCCCAAATAATGCCGGGTGATACCTCGCATAGCGTAATGAAGATGTGATTCTTGTTTTTCAGTTGATGGTCGAAGGAGCTCAGGAATGAATGCCACTGCCCGGTTTTCGATTGATAAAGGCTGATTCCGTTACTTGTTCCGAACCATAGGTCTCCGTCACTGTCTTCAATGACAGAGTGTACCTGGTCGTTGACCAGCGATTGTCTGTTTCCGATAGAATGCTTTATCCAGTTGTAGCTTTTGTACCGGTTGTCTATAATGGTAATTCCTTCCGGGTAGTTGGCTATCCATATCCGCTTTTCTTCATCAATATAAATGTCATTGATGTTATTGCTGTTCATCTCATTGTGGCTTTTGTAGCTGGAGACGATGTACGGTTCCGAGATACACGAGTTCATGTTGATTTTGTGTATACCCATACCTTCTGTCGCTATCAATAGCTCTGTCTGGTTCAGAGGCTTGATTCGGGCAATGTTTACATCGCTCAAATCCGTATTGGAGTGTATAATCCGTTGTTGCCGTATGTCGTAGGCAAAGACGCCTTTTTCAAAAGTACCGATGAAAAGTCTTTGTGATTCTTGGTGGAAATAGAGTGAACTGATTTGGGCCTGGATTTTGTCAAGAGGTTCAAGAGGGACAATCTGCAATGTCTCATTTTCGAGTTTGACATATCGCAATCCCTTGTCGGTACCCATGAAGAAGTGGTTATTGTCCACTTGTTCGATACTTGTAATGCTGCTTTTCAGTTCATTGGACATTTGATGGACCTCTCCGGTTTGTGTGTCGTAGAGAGCGATGCTGTATCTGCTGCACAGCCAAATCCTGTGATTGCAGTCCATATAGCCGTAGCTGATATTGACCGGTGTCTTGGGCAGTTTATATACTCTGTTGAACACATCGTGTTCTTGGTTGTATTGAAAAATGCGACCGGCTTTACCTATGACCCATAATTTCCCTTTCTCTTCAAAATATAGCCAACCGAGATGGATGGGGAAACTTGACTCTTTGTTTTCTTCTATTAATTTATAATGCTTGATGTCTTTTCCATTGTACCGGTCTATGCCTTCGTTGGTGAGGAACCACATGTAACCTACCGAATCCTTTTGAATGTCGAAGATTCTGCGGTTGCTCAATCCGTTTTCCACCCCTATGTATTTATATGTTTGCGCCGTAGCTATGAGAGGCAAAAGGAATAGAAAGCATACAATGTTTATGATGAACCTCATAATAAATACAATATAACAACATATATGTGATAATAGTTTACAAATTAAACGAGAAAAAGTGAAAAATCAAAATTTGGATGTAAATATTATAGCTTAATCAAAGAATGCCTTTGCCGCTTCCGCACATCGTTCGCCGTCAATTCCGGCAGAAACAATGCCTCCGGCATATCCGGCGCCTTCTCCGCAAGGGAACAATCCTTTTACGCGTACATGTTGCAGTGTCTCCTTGTCTCTTGTTATGCGTACCGGCGCCGAAGTACGGGTTTCCACTCCAATCATTGTCGCCTCGTTCGTCAAGAAACCACGGCTGTATTTCCCGAATAGCTGGAAACCTTTGCTCAGGCGTTCTGCAATGAAAGAGGGCATCCAGAAGTGGAGAGGTGAGGAAACCAGTCCCGGTGCATACGAAGTTTCCGGCAGGTCGTAACTCAGTTTTTTCTTAGTGAAGTCTGCCATTCTCTGTGCCGGTGCTGTCTGCTTCATATTGCCTTGTTGCCAGCAGAGGCGCTCCAGATACTCTTGAAAATACATCATGCTTAATTGGGAATTGACGGTTGGCAATTGACAATTAGCCGCGCTGTTGTGCTGCATAGAAATTGTAAATTGTAGATTGTCAATAGTAAATTGCTCTATGTCTTCCGGGCGTAGCTCTACCACCATTCCCGAATTGCTCCAACGGGAACCGCGGTTGCTGGGACTCATCCCGTTGACTACAATCTGCTCGGGACCGCTGGCGGCGGGCACAACGAAGCCGCCGGGACACATGCAAAAGCTATATACTCCTCGTCCGTCCACTTGGTTTACAAAACTATATTCGGCGGCAGGCAGATATTTTCCCCGTCCGTTCCGGTTGTGATATTGTATTTGGTCTATCAAGGTGGCAGGGTGTTCTAGTCGTACGCCTACGGCAATGCCTTTAGCTTCAATCTCTACATTGTTGGCGGCAAGCCAGCGGTATACGTCCCGGGCAGAGTGACCGGTGGCAAGTATCACCGGGCCAAGGAAAGTCTTGCCGGTATTTGTTTCAATGCCTTTGACTTCATCCTTCTCTATGAGCAGGGCGTCCATGCGTGTTTCAAAGTGGACTTCGCCACCGCACTGGATGATAGTGTTCCGCATGTTTTCAATAACACGTGGCAGTTTGTCCGTACCTATGTGCGGATGTGCATCTACCAGTATGGAAGTGGAGGCTCCATGTTGGCAGAAGACATTCAGAATCTTGTCTACATTGCCGCGCTTTTTGCTGCGTGTGTACAGCTTGCCATCCGAGTAGGCTCCGGCACCTCCCTCTCCAAAGCTGTAATTGGACTCCGGGTTAACGAGTTGCTGGCGGCTGATTTGCGCCAGGTCTTTCTTGCGTTCCCGTACGTCCTTTCCACGTTCCACAATGACGGGGCGCAGCCCCAGCTCTATCAGTCGCAGGGCGGCAAAAAGTCCTCCGGGGCCGGCACCTACCACTATCACTTGGGGCTTTCCTTCTACATTATTATATAAGGTATGTTGGTATTCATCCTCTTTTGGCATTTCGTTCAAGTAGGCACGCACGTTGAGGTTGACGTAGATGGTCCGCTGGCGGGCATCGATGCTACGCTTCAAGATACGCGCTGCGGTTATCTCCCGTGCATTCAGTCCTTTTTCGTGTATTAAGTACTCTTTCAGGCGTTGCTCGTTTGCCGCTACTTCGGGCAATACGCGTAGTTGGTATTCTTGTATCATAACGATTATCCGAATAAGGCACGGAATGCCTCTTCTACCTTCCGTACCGGTATTAATTCTATTTTTATCTTTTGGGTATTGAGTCCCTGCATATTATACTTGGGAAGTATAAAACGCTTGAAGCCAAGTTTCTCTGCTTCTCCGATGCGCTGCTCAATGCGGTTTACCGGGCGTATCTCTCCCGACAGACCTATTTCTCCCGCCATGCACACCTCTGGCTCTATGGCCGTGTCCATGTTGCTGGAGAGGATGGCGCTGATGACGGCAAGGTCTATTGCCGGGTCGTTCACTTTCAATCCACCGGCAATATTGAGAAATACATCTTTCTGTGCCAGTTTGAAGCCTACACGTTTTTCCAATACGGCCAGCAGCATATTCATGCGGCGGATGTCGAACCCTGTGGCAGAGCGTTGTGGGTTACCATATACGGCACTGCTGACCAATGCCTGCGTCTCGATGAGGAACGGTCTGATGCCTTCTATCGCGGAGGCGATGGCTATGCCGCTCATACCTTCATGGTCCTGGCTCAGCAGCAGTTCGGATGGGTTGCTCACCTGCCGTAATCCATCTTGCCGCATTTCGTAAATACCCAGTTCGGCAGTGCTTCCGAAGCGGTTCTTGATGCTACGCAGGATGCGGTACATGTAGTGCTGGTCGCCCTCGAACTGGAGTACGGTATCCACGATATGTTCCAGTACCTTGGGGCCGGCTATGCTTCCTTCCTTATTGATATGCCCGATGAGGATAACCGCCGTATGCGTTTCCTTGGCAAAGCGCAGGATGGAGGCGGAACATTCCCGTACCTGGGCGATGCTTCCCGGCGACGATTCAAGGGTTTCGGTAGAAATCGTCTGTATGGAGTCGATGATGACGATGTCCGGGCGGATGTTCTTGATATGGACGTAAATCTGTTCCAGGGAAGTTTCGCATACGATGAGGCAATCACTGGAAGCACTTGTCAAGCGGTCGGCACGCAGTTTCAATTGGCGGGTACTTTCTTCGCCGGAGACGTAGAGGATGCGTTTTTCCGGTATGCGGAGTACGGTTTGTAGCACCAGGGTGGATTTCCCGATGCCCGGTTCGCCGCCAATCAAAACAAGAGATCCTTGTACAAGACCACCACCTAGTACCCGGTTCAGTTCGGCATCATGGAGGTCGATGCGCGGTTCGTCATCGGCTACAATTTCATGGAGGGTTATGGGTTTGGCTTTGGCGGTCTCTATGCCCGATACGGGACGCTTGTTCACCACTTCTTTCCGTACCACCTCTTCCACATACGTGTTCCACATTCCGCACGACGGACACTTGCCTACCCATTTGGGAGAGTCTTGTCCGCAGTTGCTGCATACATAAACCGTCTTCTCTTTAGCCATAGTTGTGCATTCTCTTCTAAAATGATTGCCCAAAGGTACAATTTTTCGATGCAGGGCTTGCAGACTCCCATAGAGTTTTTTTATTTTTGTGAGTAGAAAACAATAACATGTTATAAAAGCCATGATAGAAGATATTCTTGCATACAACAAGCGTTTTGTAGCCGAGAAGGGGTATGAGAAATACATCACGAATAAATACCCGGATAAGAAGATTGCCATCCTCTCTTGTATGGATACCCGTTTGACCGCTTTACTGCCGGCAGCCTTGGGCATCAAGAACGGCGATGTGAAGATGATAAAGAATGCGGGTGGAATCATTTCACATCCGTTCGGTAGTGTCATTCGTAGCCTGATGGTGGCCATTTACGAGTTGGGCGTGACGGAAGTGATGGTTATTGCCCACTCCGATTGCGGTGCGTGCCACATGAGCAGCGCCCAGATGATAGAGCATATGAAGGCCCGGGGCATCAAGCAGGAGACGATTGATATGATTCGTTTCTGCGGAGTGGATTTCGAGTCTTGGCTGTATGGATTCGAAGATACGGAGAAATCGGTAAAAGGTACGGTGGAAGCTATTATCAATCATCCGCTGATACCGAATGATATCAATGTCAGCGGTTTCATAATAGATTCTGTGACGGGAGAATTGACCCCGGTGCAGTGATAGTTGTGCTTCACACGGTAATTTCCCCTGCCAGCGGTCGTCCCATCAGTTCGCGTATTTCGGCAGGTGGATAATCGTGCCCCAGAAGGAACATCAGCTTGGTTACGGCAGATTCCGTTGTGCTGTCATATCCGCAGACAACTCCTGCCTGCATCAGTTGGTAACCGGTTTCATAGCGCTCCATTTCAACAGTGCCGGCACTGCATTGGGTGACGTTGACAATGATGATGCCTTGTTCGCAGGCATCATGCAGGCGGCGTAGAAACCATTCCTTTCGGGGAGCGTTGCCGGAACCGTAGGTTTCGAGGACTACGGCCTTCAGTCCTTTAGTGGCAAGTATGGCTGCCACGACATTTTCCTGAATACCTGGAAAAAGCTTCAGTATGGCGATGTTGGTATCAAGCAGATAATGAGGCTCCAGTTCGTGGGGAGTGCCGTGCGTATGAATTTGCACATTATTATATTTAATATGTATACCGGCGGAAGCGAGTACCGGATAATTGAAGGAACGGAAAGCATTGAAGTTCTCCGCGTTCATTTTGGTGGTACGGTTGCCGCGCATCAGGTGGTTTTCGAAGAAGATGCAGACTTCGGGTACGATGGGCTGTCCGTTGGAGTGGCGGTCGGTGGCTATTTCGATGCTGGTCAGCAGGTTTTCCTTGCCGTCTGTGCGGAGCACGCCAATAGGCAGTTGCGAGCCGGTTAGGATGACGGGCTTGTTCAGCCCTTCAAGCATGAAGCTGAGTGCAGAAGCTGTGTAGGCCATGGTGTCTGTGCCATGCAGGATGACGAAGCCTGTATATTGGTTGTAGTTGTTGCTGATGATGCGTACCAGTTTGCGCCAAGCATCGGGGTCCATGTCCGAGGAATCCATGGGTGGGTCGAATTGATAAGTGTCGATACGGAACGCAAATCTCTGAAGTTCGGGAACATGTTTCTGCAACTGCTCGAAGTTGAAGCTTTCCAGGGCGCCGGTTTCTGCATTCTCTATCATTCCGATAGTTCCACCGGTGTATATTAGCAAAACGGAAGTGTTTTCTGGGTTCATGCGCACTTTTCTTTCATGTTTTCCATGCAAATATAATGATATATATTGAGAGTGATAGCAAAATGTTAGAAAAGAATAAACGGATATACAGAAAAAAGGTATGGAAAGTGTGAAAGTGTAAGCCGTAAGTTGTGCATATTTCTTGCCTTTTTAGAGGCTTTCTGTATTTTTATCGCAAAAAAGTCGCAAAAAGTGATAGATTGAATGTTTTTATTGTTACTTTTGCAACACTTATCATAAATGATAGAAACAAGAGACTATGAACAAGTACTATCAACATACAGTCACATCCATGTGGACCATGACCCTTAGGGGTTAGGGATAGTATTTTGTGTTTCTACGTGTTACACCATTTTCAAGCAGTTTTTCCATTTAATTAAAGTCAATGCAAGCCGTAGCAGCTTGTTTCCGACACATTGTATCAACCATCTCAACAATATAAAGAGAAATGAAAGTAATGAAATTCGGCGGAACGTCCGTAGGTTCCGTGAACAGTATTTTGAGCGTCAAGAGAATTGTAGAAGCAGTCGATGAACCGGTTATCGTGGTGGTGTCCGCATTGGGTGGCATCACGGACAAGTTGATAAACACCTCTAGAATGGCGGCAGCCGGTGATGCTTCTTACGAGAATGAGTTCCGGGAGATTGTCTATCGTCATGTGGAAATGATTAAGGAAGTGATTCCGGCAGGCGAGGCGCAGGTTGCCTTGCAACGCCAGATTGGTGAGTTGCTCAACGAGCTGAAGGACATCTTTCAGGGCATTTATCTGATAAAGGACCTTTCGCAGAAGACGTCCGATACGATTGTGAGCTATGGCGAACGTCTTTCATCTATCATCGTTGCCCAGTTGACGGGAGCGGAGTGGTTTGACTCACGCAAGTTTATCAAGACGGAAAAGAAGCATTCCAAGCATGTGCTGGATACGGAGCTGACAAATTCGTTGGTGCGCGAGACATTCAGTAGCCTGCCCAAACGCGTATTGGTTCCGGGTTTTATCTCCACAGACAAAATGACGGGAGAGGTAACGAACCTGGGTAGAGGTGGCTCTGACTATACGGCGGCAATCATTGCTGCTGCACTGGATGCCGACAGTCTGGAAATCTGGACGGATGTAGACGGATTCATGACAGCTGACCCGCGTGTGATTTCCAGGGCATACACTATCAATGAATTGAGCTATGTGGAAGCTACGGAGCTTTGTAACTTCGGTGCGAAAGTGGTCTATCCGCCTACAATCTATCCGGTTTGCCACAAGAATATCCCCATTCTGGTGAAGAATACCTTCAATCCAGAGGGTGTGGGAACTGTCATCAAGCGAGAGGTTTCCGACCCGCAAAGCAAGGCCATCAAGGGTATTTCATCCATCAATGATACGAGCCTAATTACAGTGCAAGGCCTTGGTATGGTAGGTGTCATCGGTGTGAACTACCGTATCTTCAAGGCGCTGGCAAAGAATGGCATCAGTGTGTTCCTTGTGTCCCAGGCTTCTTCGGAGAATTCAACGTCTATCGGTGTGCGCAATGCGGATGCTGATCTGGCTTGCGAGGTGCTGAACGAGGAGTTTGCCAAAGAAATAGAGATGGGAGAAATTTCTCCTATTCAGGCAGAAAAGAACCTGGCTACCGTGGCCATCGTAGGCGAGAACATGAAGCATACGCCGGGTATTGCCGGAAAGCTGTTCGGTACGTTGGGGCGTAACGGTATCAATGTGATTGCTTGTGCGCAGGGTGCTTCGGAAACCAACATCTCGTTTGTAGTGGACAGCAAATCATTGCGCAAATCGCTGAATGTCATCCATGATTCTTTCTTCTTGTCGGAATATCAGGTACTGAATCTTTTTATCTGCGGCATAGGAACCGTAGGCGGCAGCTTGATAGAGCAAATCCACAGCCAGCGCCAGAAGCTGATGCAGGAGAACGGCCTGCAGCTGAATGTAGTGGGCATTGCCGATGCAAACAAGGCCATGTTCAGCCGCGAAGGTTTCGATTTGGGACGTTTTCGTGAAGAACTGCAGGAGAAGGGAAAGGACAGCTCTCTGGAAACGCTGCGTAATGAGATTATCGGTATGAACATCTTTAACTCTGTCTTTGTGGACTGTACGGCAAGTGCAGGCGTGGCTTCCCTTTACAAGGACTTGCTGCTGCACAATGTTTCGGTAGTGGCTGCTAACAAGATTGCTGCTTCTTCCGAATACGAGAACTACCGTGAACTGAAACAGATTGCCCGCCAACGCGGTGTGAAGTACTTGTTTGAAACCAATGTAGGTGCCGGACTCCCCATCATCAATACCATTAACGACCTTATCCATAGCGGTGATAAGATATTGAAGATTGAAGCCGTGCTGAGCGGTACGTTGAACTATATCTTCAATAAAATCAGTGCCGACATTCCTTTCAGCAAGACCATTAAGATGGCGCAGGAGGAACGTTACTCCGAGCCCGATCCGCGTATCGACCTCAGCGGAAAGGATGTTATCCGCAAACTGGTGATTCTGGCACGCGAGGCCGGTTACTGTTTGGAACAGAGCGATGTTGAGAAGAACCTCTTTGTGCCCGATGACTTCTTTGAAGGCTCCCTGGATGACTTCTGGAAGAAAGTGCCGAGCCTCGATGCCGATTTCGAAGCCCGCCGCAAGGTGTTGGAAGCCGAGAACAAGCATTGGCGTTTCGTAGCCAAGCTGGAAAATGGCAAAGCATCTGTCGGTTTGCAGGAAGTCGGCGCCAACCATCCGTTCTACGGGCTGGAAGGCAGCAATAACATCATCCTGCTGACCACGGCACGCTATAAGGAATATCCGATGATGATACAAGGCTATGGAGCCGGTGCGGGTGTAACGGCTGCGGGGGTATTTGCGGATATTATGAGCATTGCAAACGTTTAATCCAAATCGTAATATAGAAAGATGAAACACATCATTATATTGGGTGATGGTATGGCCGACTGGCCCGTGAAGGCTCTGGGAGGTAAAACCTTGCTGCAGGCGGCTGCAACTCCCTATATGGACAAGCTGGCACGCATGGGACGTGTGGGAAGGCTGGTGACGGTGGCCGAGGGATTTCATTCCGGCAGTGAGGTGGCGAATATGTCCGTTCTGGGCTATAACCTGCCGAAGGTGTACGAAGGCCGCGGTCCATTGGAGGCGGCGAGTATCGGTGTGGACTTGCAGCCGGGTGAGATGGCGATGCGCTGCAACATTATCTGCATCGAGGGAGACAATATCAAGAATCATTCTGCCGGGCACATTACTACAGAGGAAGCGGATGTGTTGGTAAAATACCTTCAGGAGCATTTGGGTGATGACCGCGTGCATTTCCATACGGGCGTGCAATACCGCCATCTGCTGGTAATAAAAGGAGGGGACAAGCGCATTGACTGTACGCCGCCCCACGATGTCCCTTTGAGGCCTTTCCGTCCGTTGATGGTGAAGCCGATGGAGGGTACGGAGAATATTTCGGTCCCCGAAGGCGGTGCAGAGCTTACTCCGAAGCAGACTGCCGATTTGATTAATGATTTGATTCTCCGTTCGCAAGTGTTGCTGGAAAACCATCCGGTCAACATGAAGCGGAAGGCCGAGGGTAAGGACCCTGCCAATAGCATCTGGCCGTGGAGTCCCGGTTATCGTCCGCAGATGGAGCGCCTTTCAGACAAGTTCCCGCAGGTGAAGCGTGGTGCTGTGATTTCTGCCGTGGATTTGATTAACGGCATCGGCTACTATGCCGGATTGCGGCGCATCACCGTAGAAGGTGCGACGGGGCTTTATGATACCAACTATGAGAATAAGGTGGCTGCCGCCCTTGATGCATTGCGGACGGATGATTTTGTCTACCTGCATATCGAGGCCAGTGATGAGGCCGGTCACGAAGGAAATGTCCCCTTGAAGATTATGACGATTGAGAATCTGGACAGCCGTGCCGTAGGTCCTATCTACGAGGCTGTGAAGGATTGGGAGGAACCCGTTGCTATCTCCGTATTGCCCGACCATCCCACTCCCTGCGAACTCCGTACGCATACGGCCGAACCTATCCCGTTCCTCATTTGGCATCCGGGTATCGAGGCTGACGAAGTACGGACATTTGATGAAGTGGCAGCCTGCGAAGGCAGTTACGGACTGATGAAAGAAGACGAGTTTATTAATGAATTTATGAGTTCCACCACAGAGTAACACAGAGTTTTACGGGGTTTTATTTATAGAGAATTCTGTGAGACTCTGTGGTGAATAAAAAAATACCGCAATGAAATATTATAGCACCAACAAACAAGCCCCCGAAGCCACTCTTGAAGAGGCCGTGGTAAAGGGGCTTGCCGCAGACAAGGGGCTTTTCATGCCCTTTACAATCAAAACTCTGCCACAAGAGTTTTACGATAGCATCGATACACTCAGCTTTCAGGAGATAGCCTATCGCGTGGCAGATGCTTTCTTTGGCGAGGATGTTCCTGCCGATACGCTGAAACAGATTGTTTATGACACACTCAGTTTCGATGTCCCTCTGGTCCGGGTGACAAAGAATATTTATTCGCTTGAGCTGTTCCATGGTCCGACGCTTGCCTTTAAGGATGTAGGCGGTCGCTTCATGGCGCGTTTGCTGGGATACTTTATCAAGAAAGAGGGCAAGAAGCAAGTCAATGTGCTTGTTGCTACCTCCGGTGATACGGGCAGTGCCGTTGCCAATGGTTTCCTCGGTGTGGAAGGCATACACGTCTATGTGCTCTACCCGAAGGGAAAAGTCAGTGAAATCCAGGAGAAACAGTTCACTACCTTAGGGCAGAATATCACGGCTATTGAGGTCGATGGTACGTTCGACGATTGCCAGGCTTTGGTTAAATCCGCTTTTATGGACCGCGAGCTCAACGAACATCTGCAACTGACCAGTGCCAATTCCATCAACGTGGCGCGTTTCTTGCCGCAGGCATTCTATTACTTTTATGCCTATGCTCAACTGAAACGTGCCGGCAAGGGAGGCAATGCCGTCGTGTGTGTACCCAGCGGTAACTTCGGTAACATCACTGCCGGCCTCTTCGGCAAGCGTATGGGACTGCCCGTGGAACGCTTTATCGCTTCCAACAACCGCAATGATATCTTCTTCCAATATTTGCAGACAGGTGTTTATACGCCGCGTCCCAGCATCGCTACCATTGCCAACGCGATGGATGTGGGCGACCCGAGTAACTTTGCCCGTGTACTCGACCTTTACGGAGGCAGCCATGCCGCCATCTCTGCCGAAATCAGCGGTGCCACTTATACCGACGAGCAGATTGCCGAAACCATGCGGGAAGTGTGGAAGAAGGACCATTACCTGCTCGACCCGCACGGAGCCTGCGGCTTCCGGGCCCTGGCCGAAGGACTGAAACCCGGCGAAACGGGCGTATTCTTGGAAACGGCCCATCCGGCGAAGTTCAAGGATACAGTGGAGAAGATTATCGGTGAAGCCGTAGAAATACCTGCCAAGCTTCAGGCCTTTATGCGCGGCGAGAAGAAGAGCCTGCCAATGTCGAAGGACTTTGCGGACTTCAAGCAATATCTGATGCATGTATAAAGAATGGGACGTCAGTAAAGAAAAACACCGGATTGCTTGACATTGCCTTTCGGATGTTGTATCTTTGTAACTGCAATCTTAGTTCAGATTCAATTTTAAATTAGCATAAAAGGAGAGGCGTCGCTTCTCCTTTTTTGTTGTGTTCTTCCGTCACTTCATTAGCCAAAGCTTAGGGTTTACTCTCCTAAACCGGTGCTTTACAGATTTAATCCTCCACTTCAGCAAGCGGAATGGCAGGCATTTGCTTGGAAAATTCCGGCGGTTTTGACGAAAAGTCCGGATGTTTCGGATGAAAAGCTCCGAGCTTTCGGATGATATGTTCAGCGCCGACAGATGGTGTGTCGAGGATAAACAGATGATATGTTCGGGACGGATACATGGTTTGTTGGCTATATGAACGGACGATCATGCGTCTGTTCCGTTAATCTTCCATAAATCTGCTCTTGACAAGATTGGCTGCTTTATTCTGTATCGGGTTCTTCCCGGATGATGTTTATCATGCTGCCCAACTTATGATGGTTGTTCCATAGCACAAGCACTTCAATCTTCCGGAGACTGTGCCGGTAAAGAAGCGTATAGTCGGGATGCGGAATGATGTACCGTATGTTCTCTGCTTCGGTGGGCTGTCCGATAAACGGATTCAGCGTGACACGGTACAATGCATTTTGGAACAAGGTGTACAGAGTCCCGCCACACCGTTTGTTGCCATCTCCTTCTTGCGAGGAAATCAGCAGGTCCTTCAGAGCTTCTTTGGCAAGTGGCGACCAGATTATTTGTTTAGCCATGCTTCCACCTCCTTACTGATTGTGACATCCTCTTGTCCTTCTCCCTCATCCAGTTGCCGGCAGGCTTTCTTAAGGTCATGGCGTAGCCGGGTGGAGAATGCGAGGACTTGCTTTGTTTGCTGGGACGATTGCTCTTCTTTAACTTTTGCCATAACGTTATCTCCTTTTCCCTTAAAACATTTCAAAGTAATGAATTGTTTGAGGGGAAAAATACGAAGCTGATGAAAGATAAGAAACTGGAAGCCAATCTCAGTATGGTTGCATCGCGCGTCATGGCGGGGTTGAATATGAATGGATTGAAATTTCTGCTCCCTTTGTGGCTGGGTGCATTGACGGGTGTCACGGTGCGTTGTGTCTTTGCTGCCGTGGCATTTTGGATAACAAGCTGGTTTGTAAAGGAGGCACCGGTCACAAGGCGGCAGCGGATAGGGCTGTTCTGTCTGGGAGCTTTCGGACTCTACGGGTTCATGTTCTGCTATCTGCTGGGCATCAGTAAGACGACTCCGGTTTCCAGTGCCATCTTCAACTCCATGCAGCCCATTTGGGTCTTTCTGATATCCGTCTTTTTCCTGCACGAAAAGGCTACGCTGATGAAGGTAATCGGCATAGCGCTGGGTTTTGGCGGTGCGTTGCTGTGCATCCTTACGCAAGGCAGTGACGACTTGGCGCACGATGCATTTACGGGAAACATGTTCTGCATGGTAAGTTCGCTGGTCTTTGCCGTTTACCTGATTGTGAGCAAGAAATTGCTGGAAGAGGTCGGGGTAGTGACGATGATGAAGTACATCTTTGGCGGTGCGGCAGTAATGGGATTGATAGTGTCGTCCATTATAGGCTGGGATGCACCCTTGCTTACGGATGCCTTGCATGGGGAGTGGCACTGGGTGCCGTGGGCGGTGCTGGCTTTTGTGCTGGTTTTCCCTACTTACCTCAGTTACTTTCTGGTTCCGGTGGGCTTGAAGTATCTCAAGACGACGGTTGTAGCCATGTACAGCTATCTGATATTGGTGGTGACTACCGTTGTTTCCCTCACCTTGGGGCAAGACCGTTTCAGCTGGACGCAAGCCGCTGCCATTGCCATGATTTGTATCAGCGTGTACTTTGTTGAAGTGGCGGAAGCGAAGAAGTAGTGACGAATACCAGGTATTCCCCTTCCGCCTCGATGGTGAATTCCGTACCGGTGCATTCGTTGAGTGTGCCTTGCCACCAGTTGGTGAAGTCGCTGAGGGGATAGACCAGTTCTTTGCCATGCAGACCGTGTGCAGTGAAGTTGATGATGGATACTTGCTGTCCGGGATGGCTTGGGAAGGTGCGGGTACCCCGGCAGGGGATGAAGATGCCGTAATCGGTATAGGTACGTACATCGGCTCCGGCGCGGAGATAGTCGATGAGCAGGCTGATATTTCCCAGGGTATGGTCTTCACGCTTGCCCGTGGCACCGATGATGGCGATGCGGCGTTTACCTTGCGCCAGCAGGAAATTGACGGCTTTGGTCTGGTCGTTGGTTTCCTGGTCGCTGATGCGGTGCAGGATATGTCCGAACTTCCGGCGGTTTTCATCACTGAGGGAGTCACCGTCGCCGATGATTACGTCGGGAGTATGGCCCCGGCGGATGTATTCGTCCGCTCCGCCGTCGCAACAGACCACGTAAGGCGCTTCTGCCAATATCTTTAAAGGTAGGGGACTTGCAGGATATTCCCCATTCGCCAAAACTACGGCATCAATAGTTAATAATTGCTCGTTGCTCGTTGATAGTTCGTTTTTCATATCTTTCTTAATCCCTAATCTCTAATCCTTCATCCTTGTTCATCATTTTCCTCCATTTGAAGTAGCCAAAGATAGCTATAATTGTATAAAGGCCGTATAGTCCGGCCGTAAAATCGAGTCCTTTGTAGATGTACAGCCCGGTGCTCACTACATCCACCGCAATCCATGCCCACCATTGTTCCACATATTTCCGTGCCAGCATCCACATGCCGATGATGCTCATGGCAGTGGTGAAAGAGTCCAGCCAGGGCACATTGCTGTCCGTGAAGTTCACCAATATCCACGCAATGCCCAAAAGGGCAGCAGCGAATATGACAGTCAGCGGCAGCAGATAGCGCACCGGCATCCGCGTAATGGGGAGTTCCTTCTGTCCTTCTGTTCTTCTGTCCTCCACCTGCTGCACCGGGGCTTTCTGCCGTAGAATCTTCCGGCGCAGAAACGTACCGTATTTCCACATCATCCACCCGTAGATAGCAGCCCCCAGATAGTAGATATTTATCCCGAAGTCGGCATACAGCCCCGCATCGTAGTAGACGAAGATGTAAACGGCAGGCATAATGATGCCCGCTATCCAAAGATAAATGCTTGCCCGGTACTCCAACCAGAGGTAGAGCAATCCGACAAGTGTACCGATAATTTCAAGAGCGTGTTCCATAAAAACAGAAAGACTATCCTCCCTCCCCTTCAAGGGAACGAGGGGTTTTAAAAATTAATAGCTATATGTCCCAGTACATTCGTTCCCGCTTGGGCAGCGTAGCCGGCATAGTTGTAACGGACTTTTCCTCCGTTATCGTCGAGATAGTATCCGCTGCCTGCGTATCCGTTGTTTTCGTATTCTTCATTGAACAGATTGTAGATGGTGCACCCTACGGTTACCGACTTTACTTTAGGCAACTTGAAGGTATAGGACAGATTCAGGTTGCTTACGAAATAAGCATCCAGCGTGCACTCCTCTTGCTTGGCGTTACTCATGTATTGCTTGCTGATATATTGTGACTGCAACGAGGCCTCGAATCCCTTGAACGTATAGCCCAGGCGGTTGTTCAGTATGAAGTCGGGAGAGAATGCGATGGGGGTATCCCCGTGTTTGATGACCCATGCCTCCGACCCGGCCTCCTCGTTTTCAAAAAGTGTTTCGGTAAAGTTCTGCACACGGTTCTTGCTGAGTGTGGCATTGATGTCCCATTGGAAACCGCAGTCCAGTTTGATGCCAGCCATCAGTTCAATACCCGTACGGTAGCTGTCGGGCACGTTGCTGGCCATGGCTTCGCCTATCTCGTTCAGCTCCCCCGTCAGTACCAGCTGGTCTTTATAGTCCATATAGTAGAAGTTGGCACCCGCATGGAGCCATGAGTTGGCGAAGGTATATCCCAGTTCGTAGTCGAACAAGCGCTCAGCCTTGGGATGTTCGGTGAAGTAGCCGTCGGTGTAGTTGTTGCGCGTAGGCTCTTTATGGGCTACGCTGAACGAACCGTATAGGCGGTGGTTGCGGTCGATTTGCCAGGACAGTCCGGCTTTCGGGTTGAAGAAGTCGAAGTCTTCGTCAATGTCCAATTTTTGCATTCCCGAAGTGGTGGCAGTCCAGTTGTACTTGTCGTTCAGTCCGTTTATCTTGTAGTTGATGTGGCGGTATTGCAGGTCGAGGTAGGCGCTGAGGCCGCTTACCAGTTCATAATTGGTTTTCAGATAAATATTTCCGTCATTCTTTGTGGCGTTGTTGCGGTAGTAGTCGTGGTCGGGATTCAGTTCGCCGATATAGTTCTTTACCCAAAGCACTTTTCCGAAGTGGTCGCCGTCATAGCGGTTCAGTGCACCGCCTAGCGAGGCATGCAGACGGTCGGCTTTGTAGCTTACGGAGAAGATTCCGCCGCCAAACCAGTTGTCCATTGCCTTCTTGCGGATAAGGTCGCTTACTTCTATCTTGCCGCCGTTGTATTCGAAAGGCGACATGCCGTACTCTGCCAACGAGCGTTCGCCTTTATATTCCTGGTAGTACCCGTCGCCTTTGGTGTAGTGCAGGCCGATATTCAGATTCCATTGCGAGGTGAAATTGTGGTTGAACAGCAACTGGTAATTCTTCTGCGTATAGTTGTCGGTCTGGTCGTCATAGAAATGCAGTGCACCTCCTTCGTCCGTGAGGTAATGCTTCTCGCCGTTGTCGTCTTTATAATATTCTTTGCTGTATACATGGCCGTCCCGGTCGGTGGCGTACATGAATCCGCAGGAATTGTAACGCCGTCCGTAACGTTCCATCTCCTCCTTGCTGGCATAGTTCCATGCGTGGTAAGTGCGCTCTTTGCCGGCAAAGGTTATCAGTTTGACGGAGGTATTGTCATTGTAGTATCCTCCTTGCAGATAATAGGAGTTCAGTCCCACAGACGCCCGGTCTATATACCCGTCCGTACTGATGTTGGAGAGCCGCGCATCGAACGACCAATGATTGTTGATGAGTCCCGTTCCCACTTTCACCGTCTCCTTGTGCGTATGGAAGGAGCCGTAGGAACCGTTGAATTCTGCATAGGGTTTCATGGAGAAATCACCCGTCTGCATGTTGATGCTGGCACCGAAAGCTCCTGCACCGTTCGTTGAGGTACCTGCTCCGCGCTGTACCTGCATGTCCTTGACGGAGGAGGCGAAGTCCGGCAGGTTGACCCAGAATACCGTGTGACTCTCCGCGTCGTTGATGGGAATACCGTTGGCGGTGACGTTGATGCGTGTGCCGTCTGTTCCACGGACTCTCAGCGTGGTGTAACCCACCCCGGCACCGGCATCGCTGGTAGTAATGGCGGAGGGTGTCATACTCAATAGATATGGCAGGTCTTGTCCGAAATTCTGTTTTTTCAGTTGTTCTTTGCCTATATTGGTGAATGCCACCGGTGTGCTGCTTGTGGCACGTGTGGAGATGACTTCCACTTCCTGCAGGTTTATCACCCGCAGACTGTCTAGCTCTTGTGTCTGCGCACAGACACCCAGTGCTGCCATAAGGAGGCAGGTCGCCATTGCATGTCTCTTCATTTGCAATTGTTTCGTTTAGATGAATACAGAAAAGGGGAACTTTTCTTCTTTTCCCTCCGCCGGCATTACCCGGATCAGGTTAATGGGTATGATCTCAGCCCGTCGTATTAGGGCACCCCTTAGTTGAAATCGGGAGCAAAGGTAGGAGTTTTCGTCGAAAGTGGCAAGTTAAGTGAACGAAAGTCAGAGTTATTTGTTAATTTTGCAGCATTAATTTTAAAAAAAGAGTATAGTTATGTTATCATCTTTATTCATGGCAGCCTTTGCTGCCCAAGTTGCTGACGACGGTTTCAGCAAACTGCAGATATTCCTTCAGCAATTGATAGATTGGGGCGTAAATGCCGGTGGACGTATTATCGGAGCCATTATCATCTTTGTGGTAGGACGGTTCCTGATTTCCCTTCTTCGGAAAATGCTGGCGAGGTTATTGGCAAAAAGACATGTGGATGCCAGTATCCAGAGCTTCGTGAAAAGTTTAGTCAATATCTTGCTGACCATTCTGCTGATTATTGCCGTTATCGGCAAATTGGGAGTGGAAACCACTTCTTTTGCAGCTTTGTTGGCATCTGCCGGTGTGGCTATCGGTATGGCACTTTCCGGAAACTTGCAGAATTTTGCGGGTGGACTGATTGTCTTGCTGTTCCGTCCTTTCAAGGTAGGTGACTGGATTGAAAGCCAGGGAGTGTCCGGCACAGTACGCGAAATCCAAATCTTCCATACGATTCTGACCACAGCCGACAATAAGGTAATCTATATCCCTAACGGTGCGTTGAGCAGTGGCACTGTGACCAATTACAGCCGCGAGGACACCCGTCGCGTGGATTGGGTGATTGGTGTGGAATATGGTGAGAATTATGACAAGGTAGAAAGCACCGTGCGTCGTATCATCTCCGAAGACAGCCGTATTCTGAATACTCCCGAACCGTTTGTAGCTCTCCATGCCTTGGATGCCAGCAGCGTGAATGTAGTTATCCGTGTTTGGGTAAAGAGTGGAGATTACTGGGGCGTTTATTTTGATATGAACAAGAAGATTTACTCCGTATTCAACGAAGAGGGCATCGGTTTCCCGTTCCCGCAGTTGACGGTGCATCAGGCGAAAGACTGAGTTATCATTTATGGGCAAAAAATAGTCACTGTTTCGACGGTGTCTTACTAATACTGATAAAGCAGATTATGTAGATTTATTCAATTTAAATCTGATTAATCTGCTTTTTGTATGTGATAGAAGTGGTTGCAGTTTGTTCTTTTCCTACTTTTGTTTACTTTTGCCGATATTCAATGTATCTAATACTAAAAAAAGAAAGCAAAATGGGCTATGCGGTTGATTTTGATGGTCAGCTATATAATGGTTTGAGCATTGGTAAAGCAGAAGCTTTTGCTTCTGTCTTTGATCGTTATCACCGTTTGTTGTATGCTTTGGCTTACCGGTATTTAAAATCCGGTCCTGAAGCAGAAGATGCAGTTCAACATACCTTTATGAGATTGTGGGAACAACGGGAAACTTTTGATTTTTCTGAAGGGTTGCGCAGTCTTTTATTTACTATTTTGAAGAATTATATCTTGAATGAGTTACGTCATCAGCGTATTGTGCTTGAGAAACACGAAGAATTGCTTCAACAGAATAGTGAAGAGGAAGATGTGATGAAAGCATTGGAGGATGCTGATTTTCGTAGACACTTGCGTTCTGTTATTGGTAAGTTACCACCTCAAAAACAGAAAATATGTTTGATGAAGATTGAACAAGGCTTGTCCAACCAAGAGATAGCAGATAAATTGCATATTACTATACCAACAGTAAAATCACATTATACACAAGCAATTAAACAACTTCGTGGTATGATCGATAAATTGATACTCATACTTTTGGTTTGCTGAAGTGTTTTATATAATATAATATCAAGGTAATGAAGATGGATAAAGAAATGATAGACCGGGTACTTGATAATTCGGCTTCTTCAGTAGAGAGTAAGGCTACTATGGATTGGTTTGCAACTGAGGAAGGACAAGAATATCTTTCACAAAGAATAACGGCAGAATCTGTGCTTATGGGGGAAAGAGAAATAGAAGAATGGACTGGTGGAAATATTCCCACAGAGCGAATGAGGAAGCGTTTCTTGGGACAAATAAAGCAGCATAGTAGATTGTGGAGGTGGTGGCAAGTCGCAGCTGTCTTTATACCTTTTCTGTTGTTTGGCAGTACCATTGTTTTTCTGGCAGATAAGGCAGGTGTCTTTTCTGATATACAATATGCAGAGATTGTAGTGCCGTGTGGTGAACGTATGCAAGTCGTTTTACAAGATGGAACGAATGTTGAGCTTAATTCAGCAACAACTTTGCGCTATCCTAAGAAGTTTGGACTATTCAGTAGGAAAGTAGAACTTTATGGTGAAGGATATTTTAAGGTGGCAAAAGAAAGGGGACGCCCGTTTACAGTACAGACAAAAGATTTGGAAGTGAGAGTGACTGGTACTCAATTTAATATGAAAGCCTATCCAGCTGATTTTCATATTTTTGTTACTTTGGATGAAGGAAGTGTGTTGCTAAAGGGAATGGGGGATAAGGTATACCCGTTAAAACCGGGGGAAAGTGCAGCCTATGATTGCCGTTCTGGCAAGTGTGACATTACTCGTCCTATAGATTTGGATGGAATGAAAGCATGGCGTACTAATAGTCTGAATTTTTATATGGCACCTTTGAAGGATATAATCAAAGTGATGGAACGGCAGTATGATACGCAGTTTATTATAAATGATTCTATTTTGTTGGATAGTAGGTATACACTGTCTACTAGTAAAGTGAATGTCATTGATGTGCTTCATGATCTGGAAAAGGTTTCTTGCATAGAATTTATTGAAAAGGATGAGAATGTCTTCGAAATAAGGAGAAAAGACTGATACCCAGTTAAGGGAATTATGATATAGGTGTATGGATTTAAACAGAATCCTGCACCTATTTTTTTGTATTGTTGAAAAAAAAATGTTTTCGACTCATACCTTCCGGAAGTTGATGTGTTAGCTTTATATGAAAGGCCTTTAAAGAGATTATTGAATTATGAATTAAAAAATTTAATGCTTTATGAAATCACGATTCAAAACAAAGAAATTACTTCTTTTGGGAATCTTGTTGTTTGGTTTGTCTGTTGCAACATGGGCACAAAAAGTTTCCTTGAACTATACCAATGTAGAGTTGCAGGATGTATTGCTATCCATTAAAAAGCAAACCGGTTATGTATTGGTGTTTAGTGATCAGATATTGGATGTACACCGAAGAGTATCGATAAAAGTAGAAGGAGAAGATTTGGTCAATGTGTTGAAGGAGTTATTAAGTGATGGTAATGTAACCTTCGAGATAAAGAATAAGAAGATATATTTTATTCTTAAAGAACTGGTTGATGTTGAATCTGCCAAATCCTGGAAGATAACAGGGGTGGTAAAGGATGTGAATGGAGAACCGATTATTGGTGCTAATATTCTTGTGAAAGGTTCTACCATTGGAGTGATATCTGATATTGACGGTAAATTTCTGCTGAATGAGGTGCCGGCCGGTTCCATTCTGGAAATTTCCTATATCGGATATGACAATCGGGAAATCAAGCTCAAAGATGAGGCCCCATTAACGGTTATACTGACGGAAAATTCAACTCTTCTGGAGGAATTGGTGGTAATTGGTTACGGGAGTGTTCGTAAACGCGATTTGACGGGAGCTGTATCGCAAATTAATGCAGATCAAATACAGAAAGGGCCGGTGACGAATATCCTGCAATCTGTGCAAGGAAGGATTTCCGGATTTCATGTTACTCCGAGTTCCGGACAACCGGGTGCAAGTACTGATGTTCTTATTCATGGTACACAATCCATTAATGGAACGAATGCTCCCATTTATGTGATTGACGGGACAATTTCTGAGAATATCAATAATCTGAATCCGCAGGATATTGAAACCTTTACTGTATTGAAAGATGCTTCTGCTGTGGCTATCTACGGTTCACGTGCCGCTAATGGAGTGGTGGTAATTAATACAAAACGTGGTAAAGTGGATGAGAAACCGACAATTTCGTTCAAGACGGAACAGAGCTTCCAACAAGAAGGCAATCTGAAAATTGATTATTTGAATGCAGCCCAATGGCTTGAAATAGCTACGGAGGCATATAAAAATGGAGGTAAGGATGTGCCTTGGGGTGACAGTGATTTGGAAAAGATAAAAGGCAATGACAATTGTTGGCCGGATTTGATGAAAAGAACGGGATATCTGACCAATAATAATCTTTCAATAACGGGGGGAAGTAAGAATTCCAATTATTTTGTGTCACTGAATTATTTGTATAATGAAGGTATCATCAAAGAACAGAGTTATAATCGTTTGAATCTTCGTTTGAACAGTGACCATAAGATTGGTGATAGGATTAAATTCGGACATTCTGTTAATCTCTATGCTTCAGAACAGACATCTCAACGTGATTTTGATTGGAGGGATACATATGCTGCCTCTTTCCGTTATTCTCCTTTGAATGCCATGTATGATAAGGATGGTGATTTTGCTACAATATCCAATACTTATCTACAAAGTAAAACTCCTAGCCCATTGTGGATGCTTAAAAATTCAGATAGAACTGTACGCAATAAAGGAATTGATGGTAATCTTTATTTAGCCGTTGATATTCTTGAAGGATTGAAGTTTACGGCCCGTGTGAGTGGGGAGTGGAAAAATGGTTATTCAAATGATTTCATTGGTGCCATGGATACAAAATACGGTATGGAGGGCAGTAATGTGAATAAGGTAACTAAAACGAATGCAGAAACATTCCATTGGATAACCGACTATACCTTGGATTACCAGAAAACCTTTAACCAAATTCACTCGGTTTCTGCATTGTTGGGTTATTCTGTAGAAAAACAGACTTTTGAGGATTTAATGGGGAGTCGTGGAAATACACCGAGCAATGATATTAAATTTCTGAATGCAGGTGATCCCAGTACTGCACTTAATAGCAATTCGTGGAGTGAATGGAGTTTCCTTTCTCAATTTGGACGTTTAGCTTATTCTTTCAAAGATAAATATTATTTCAGTGGTACGTTACGCCGTGACGGTTCGTCACGTTTGGTAAAGGATAAATATGGTATCTTTCCATCTGTATCGGCAGCATGGCGTATAGGAGAAGAGAAATTTATGGATGCTTTTAACTGGTTGGATGAACTGAAGTTCCGCTTGAGTTGGGGCAAGGTTGGTAATGTGTTGAGTATTAATCCTTATGGTACATCGGTATATCTTTCACAACAGAACGCGGTATTCAATGAAAAGGTTGTTGCCGGATATACATTTGCCAATGCTGTCAATACAGATTTGAAATGGGAAAGTACTGAAAAAAAGAATATAGGTTTGGATCTTTCCATGTTTGGAAATTCTTTTTATGTGGTTATGGACTTTTATATTGAGGATACTAAAGATTTGTTGTTCAACCAACCTATAGCTACTTCTGTTGGACTTTCAGGCAGTCCTTATATCAATGCCGGACATATACGCAATACTGGTATTGACTTTGAAATAGGATATAGACGTACGATTGGTGACTGGAAATTTGATGTTAACTTTAATGCTTCTCATGTACACAACGAAGTGATAGATTTGGAAGGACGGGATTTGACTACTTCAGGTATCAAGGAGGGCTATCCAATCGGAAGTTTTTATGGTTATGTGTCCAATGGCATTATCCGTACACAGGATGATTTGAATAATCATCCGCATTATGCCGGAAAACAGATAGGAGATATTTGGTTTAAAGATATTAATGGCTACGATGAAAACGGAAACCTTACGGGTAAGCCGGATGGAAAGGTAGACACAGCTGATAGAGCTTTGTTTGGAAAAGTATTTCCCGATTTGAACTATGGTTTGGCAGGCTCAGTCAGTTACAAAAATCTTACGCTTCAGATTCAGCTTCAAGGTGTTCAAGGTATTCAAAAGAATATGTTGAGCGGTGGCTATGCAACAGATATGTTTGGTGGAGAACCGAATATGGAGGCAAGCTATATTCTTGATAGATATGATGCTGAAAGAAATCCTAACGGGAAGTATCCTCGTGTGGCAGTGGGAGATCCGGGACAGAATCAGCAGTTCTCTGACTTTTGGTTGATTGATGCCTCTTATCTGAGTATTCGCAATCTGAATCTTAGTTATAGTTTTCCCAAAAATATATGCAATAAATTGGGTATGGAAAACTTGAATGCTTATATTGGAGTCCAGAATTTATATACGTTTGGCAATGAGTATTCTGAAATTAGCAGTACTGTGACCGTACCTATGCCACGTACTTGTACGTTCGGATTACAATTTGCATTCTAATAATATTATCATTTTAAAGTATCATTGATTATGAGAAAAAATATATTTAATAGAAGCACATTGACGGCTATTTGTCTATCATTAGTTATGTCCGCTTGTTCGGATAGCTTTTTGGATATTCAGCCTCAGGATAAACCTGGTTCAGATAATTTTCTGAATAATTTATCTTCCGCACAAGAACTTGTTGTTGCATCATTTAATCCTTGGGTGGCTCAAACACAGATGTATGGAAAGCGATTTGCCACGATATGTGACGCACTGACAGATGATGGCGGGCTTCGACTGAATGGTAATGATTTAATTCAGGTATTGGATTGGAATATTACACCAAGTCTTAATTATCCAACAGACTGGTGGAAGTATTCTTATCAAAGTGTCAACGCTGCCAATTATGCTATTCAGGAGATTCCGAAACTAAAGAATAAAGGATTTACTGATTCTGAAATAAATCCTTATATTGCAGTTGCACGTTTCATGCGTGCTTTTAATTATATGTTCTTGACGACATTTTATGGAGATGTACCATTAATCACGGCTCCGCTTTCATCTTTTGATGAATTCTCTCAACCCCGTACCCCGGTATCAGAGATTTATCAGAAAATTATAGAAGATTTTTCTTTTGCTAAAGAAAATTTGACGAGAGATGGTAATGGATATACTGGCATGCCTACCCGTGCTACTGGTGCTGCCTATCTGGCAAAAGCTTATTTATATAATAAGGACTTTGTGAATGCAGAACAAGCAGCTCGTGAGGCAATACAAATTGCTGAGTCTGACGGATACTATCTGATTGATGATTATGAATCCATTTTCAGTATTGACAACGAACAAAATCCGGAACTGTTGTTTTATTTCGCTTTTGAACGTAATAGTGGACTTTGGGAACAGGATTTTTGTGTTGAAAGGAATGTAAGGGATTTGCCGACTGAGTTGAAATATATTCAAGGGGGTGATGGTTGGGGATATTGTCTGCCTACTCGCAGCCTTTATGATGCGTATGAAACGAATGATCCTCGTCGTGAATATACTTTGTATTATCAAGGTTCTGTATTCGGCACATATACTCCATCCACTCCCTTAACTCTTGATTATCATAGTTATGACAGCGATGGGAACCAAACGGCAATCCCCATCACTTATAATACCGGTGATAAAGTGATTTATGATTATAAATGGTCTCCTACCGGATTGAATGTGAAGAAACTGACGGAGGATTTAACGGGATTGACCAATGTTCGTTATGCAGGATTGGATTGGCCTGCTATGCGTATGGCTGATTTATATCTTTTTTTAGCTGAAGCTTTGGCAGAACAAGGCAAGGATGAAGCACTTGTATGGGTTAATAAGGTACGCTCGAGACCTTCTGTCAATATGCCTCCAAAATCAACTGCCGATGGAGATTTAGTTGATATTGTACGTCATGAAAGAAGGGTGGAACTTGCAATGGAAGGTGAACGTATTTTTGATTTACTCCGTTGGGATGCTGTGAAAGATGTATTTGGTGATGGAAAACAAATTAAGCTTCATTTTTATTCAGACTATTTGCCAGAGACAAGCAGTGATAAATTTAAAACAGTACCAGGATTGACGAAATATCCAACAGACCATATTCTGTTCCCTATTCCTCAATATGAGATGGACCAGAATAAAGCCATTATTGAAAATAATCCGGGTTATTGATAAATCGAGAGAATACCGGATTGAATTTTTCTACTTTCTGGTATTCCTTCTCTTATTTTTATAAAATACTTTGTATATGAAGAAATACTTGTTTATGCTGTTGGCTTTATGTTTGATGCCGGCAAACAACACTGCACAAATTTTAAATAGTTTGAAGGATATAATCAGACCAACAGACCCTTCACTCATCAGAACATTAAATGGTCAGTGGGACTTTTATTTTATTAATGGGGCTGACTGGAAAGAGCAGGCTTGTTTTTATCAACCTGACTATGATATAAGCTCATGGGATAGAATCCTTGTGCCGGGTTGTTGGGATGCGCTTGGTTATGTAGAACCTAAATATGCTAATCCGGAAGAAATAAACGGGTTATACCGCAAGAACTTTACAGTCCCTAAGGGGTGGAAGGATAAACATGTTTTTTTAAGTTTTGATGGAGTTTTGCGGGGATATGAAATATGGGTAAATGGAAATTATGTGGGAAAGTGGGAATCTTCCTATAATACTTGCCATTTTGATGTTACGGATTTTTTAAAGAAAGGTGAAAACCTATTGGCTGTAAGGGTATATACTCATTATAAAGGGTTTGATTTTGATGGAAATGATGATTGGGGACAAGTTGGTATTAACAGAAATGTTTCTATGTTTGCCATACCCGATACGCATCTAAAAGATTTCACTTTACGCACGGATAGCGTGTCAAATGAAAGTGCACGCATAAATATGATGTTTGATATTGCTTCCTTTACAAGTTCAGTATCGGCTAATACCTATATTGAGGGTTTGATAAAGGAACCGGGTGGAAAGATTGTTGCTCGATTCAGAGAAGAGCTTCAGAAGGCAGAACAACAGATTTCCAAAGAAATAATTCTGGATAACCCTTTCTTGTGGAATGCAGAAACACCTCATCTTTATCGGTTGGAATATTCTCTTTATGCTCCGAAACGTGTGCAACATTTTACTGTCAATTTCGGTGTGCGTGAAGTATTGGTGGAGAAAAATGTGATAAAACTAAATGGTAAGAAGATAAAGTTACGTGGAGTGGATTTACATGAGACAGATCCTTTTAATGGAAAAGTGGTAAGTGAAGAATTAAATCTAAAAGATTTGAGGATGATGAAAGATGCGAATGTGAATTTTATCCGTTGTTCCCATTACCCACGTGATCCCCGGTTCTATGAACTTTGTGACTCAATCGGTATGTATGTAATGGATGAGGTTCCTTTTGGGTATGGCGATTCTCATTTATATGATAAATCCTACCAGGATATTTTGTTGACTAGAGCAGATGCCACCGTTCGTAGAGACAAGAATCATCCTTCTGTATTATTCTGGAGTATAGGGAATGAAAATCCCCTGACCACCATTGCTGAAGAAACGGGAAGGTATGTAAAACGAATGGATCCTACACGCCCCATTTGTTATCCGATGATTCACAATTATTTTCTGAGTTTGGACTTCAATATACCTGACTTTGTCGATATATTTGCTCCTCATTATCCTCCGGTTGCTACATTGAGATATTATGCGGAGGCTGCCAAACGCCCGGTTATTCTGACAGAATATTGTCATTCGCTAGGCCAGTCTTTCGAACAGCATAAAGATTTGTGGGAATTGATAGAGAAGAATGACAATTTGGCCGGTGGCTGTGTTTGGGAGTGGGTCGATCAAGGTATGGTAGATAGAAAAGCTACTTTTCCGGGTAAGTATGCTTGGACAAACAAAATGTGGTTGAAGGATTCTACTTGTATTACTTTAGAAGGCAATTCCGGGGCAGATGGTATGCTTTATGCTAATCGTATACCTTTGAGTAATTATTATGAGTTGCGTAAAAACTATGCTCAAGTTCCGGTATGTACTGAACGGTTAGTTGGCAAGAAAGGGGTGAACCATTTGAAAGTCCAAGTAGCCAATAGATTTGATTTCGTGGATTTATCAGAAAAGGTCTCTTTTGAATGGCGTTTGCTGGATGGAAAGCATGTGGTTTCTGAAGGGAAAAAGAGTATCCAATGTCTGGCTGGTTGTATGGGCTATATACCGATTGAACTGGTATTGGATGAATCTCCTGCAGATAGATTTTATGTTTTGGAAATAGCTATATATACGGTTGAAGGATATTCAGTGGGTAACTATTCTATTCCAATTGTTTCAGAAGAAGGGCTTTTCATGACTCAATTGTTCAAAATAGCGGATGGTGAATTGATAGAGATGGATACTGTAGAGATATTACAGCAATTATCAGGTTGTTTTCAAACATACCCATTAATGAGAGTGGGACGTAAGTTCAGCATGTCTGAAGAGTTACGTGCGAAAGGTAAGGCAATAGAGAAATATTTGATGGAACCTATTGAATGTAAAAAAAGTGTTGTGGATAAAAGATATATTCAGGAAGTGGATTACATGAATCCGGCAATTTCTGCTATAGGTCGGGTTAGTTGTGGCAGTTTGCCAAGTGGTGGCATTAAGTTTAATTATTCATTGGCTCCGCAAACTAAAGGAAAGTTATTGTTGGAAGGAGGGTTGGCATTTCTTTTGGATACCAAAATAAAACATCTTCAGTGGTTGGGTTTTGGCCCTTATGCATCTTATCCGGGTAAACAATCTGCCAATGATTATGGTGTCCATGATATAACAGCCGGGGACTTATACTTTGAAGGAAATAGAATGGGCATTGACGTTTTACTTTGTTCGGATAGTATTGGGAATGGTTTTGCGGTGATAGCTCCAAACTGTAACATGAACTTTGAACAAACGGATAAAGGTATAGTATTATCTATAAATTCTGTGGTATCTGGACTTTGTGGAAAGTTGCGTGAAACAGCCTATCCTATATATACAGATGATATAGGAAACTTAGAAGGAAGTTTGGTTATTTATCCTCTTTCTGCAGGAAAATGGCCTCAAAGTATATCTTATCTTTTTAAACCAAGTAAAGATATAAAAGGAACGGAAAATCCATTTCTATCGGTTTACGATACTTATTTGATGAAATATTCAGATATTGTTAATTAAATTCATACTGTGGGGCAGTAGTCTCTGTGAAGAGGCTACTGTCCAATTATTTATTCTCCGTATACTCCGAGCTCTGCCTCTACTTCTTCGCAGACATCTTGTTCCAGGTTGAGCAGCTGATTGATTTCTTTTCGTTTTTCCAAATCCGTGAAATAGCTCTCCACTACTGCATAGATGTTGAAGCCGGTTGTGGAACCCGCAGCCAAATCCAATGACTCAACCATTTTCTCTACTGCTTGATGAATGCGTTTCTTACTGATAAAATGCAGTTCATTACTATGAATTAAGCTCTTTTCCATGATATTTTCTGTTTTAGTTATTGTAGTTATAACATTCTATCAAGCAAGTTAGTTCATGTAGATTGAACAGACTTGATGGTCGGCCGAACGATATTTCTTTTTATATTTGCAAAAAATATGAACGCGGCAATGAAAGAACTGTTTATAAAAATACTCCGTTTTCTGATGTTTGTACTGGTCGTAGCTTTGGGCTGCATCGGATATAACATCTATGAAGATACGTTGGCTGCTGTGTGGATACCCGTAGGGGTAGGACTTGTGGTGGCAGTCGTTACACTTCCTCTATATAAAAAATGGATATGGCTGACAACGATGGAGCAAAAGGCAGTGAATACATTGTGCCATGTGCTGTGCGTGGGTGTCATCAGTTGTTCGCTTTTTCTTGTGGGGAATTATCAGATGGCGGCTCCTGCTTCGACAAAAGAGGTGACGGTCACCGTACTTGAGAAGCTGATAAAAGAACATGAAAAGAGACGTAAAGTGGGCAAGCACCGTTATGTGTCGGACGGAGTACGTAAGGAGTATTACTTAAAGGTGGCTTTCGAGGATGGAGCGATAGAGACCTTGCATGTTTCCACAGCCACATACAACAAAGCACGAAAAGGCAAACCGAAAGTCCTGACTTTGCAGAAAGGAGGTTTCGGATTGCCGGTGATAACGAAGGGGCTATAGTTTTCATCCCCCCCATGCAAGACATCAGATGAGGAACTGAATGCTCTTCTTAAAGATTTCTGCGTACAAAATGTCCGTCAATCCAAATGGTGGCATGGTGCCCTTTGAATTTCAGTAGTACATAATTGGGATCTGCCGGGCCTTTGCTGAAGTGTGCGATGAACCACTCTTGCCACATCTCCAGCTTGGTGGCTTCGTCTTCTATAATCTCTACCTCACCGGTGAGCACTACGCTGTTTCCTTTTTCCTGGAAGCACAAACCGGCTTTCGGATTGGCTGCAAACTCTTTTGTTTTAAGACTGTCTTTGCCGGTCGCCAACCATACGGTTGTGGCCCCTTCCGACTTGATGTTGCTCATTGGAACGGGCCGGGGATATCCCTCTTGGTTGATGGAAGTGATGACTACGGTTTCGCATCTTGCCAAGATTTCTGCTGCTTTCTCGATTAATGTTGCCATATTGGATATTTTTATTGATTTGATTGCTGCAAATATAGGTATGGTAATCGGAGGAGCTATTGTAAAAAATCGACTTTCATGTTTTCACATAACTCAAAGTCCCTTCTTCCAATGGAGCGGAAGTGAGAAACTGGCATGGCGCGTTGCCGGACATCTTTTTGATTTCTTTTGAGAGATGGGAAACATCATAATATCCTGCTTTGATGGCAACGGACAGCAGATTGTCGAAAGAGGTACTTCGCAGCAAGTCTACAGCATGTTTGAACTTCATAATCCGACTGTACTCTTTGGGCGTAAGTCCGGTGTGCTGCTTGAATTTCCGTTCGAAATGGCGTTGGCATAGGCAAGTCTCCTCCGCTAGCCGGAGGAGTGACAAGTCACCCTTGCATCGGTTGATTTGCTGTATGGCGAACAGCATGCTCCGTTCTGCTTTTGGGGTGCATCGGTATAAGGCTTGAAGCAGGAAGCCTTCAATGAAGGCCAGGTGCTCTTGAATGGTTCCCAGTTCCCCCAGCCTTTCTGCAAAAGAGTGGGTAAATAGGCTTGTAAGCTCATCGGCGTTTAACCGCAAGTTGGTGAGCTCCTGCAAAGGGAGATTCATGAAGCGGAGTATTCCGCAAGGCAGAAAACGGATTCCCAGCATATGGACTGTTACCGTACGGGTCACCAATTCGGAATATTTGGTCATGGCTCCAATGAAGTAGGCATGGTAGGGCTGCATGACGAGGTTGTCGTGTACAGCCTTAGGGGCTTCACCCAACGTGAAGATAAAGTCGGTGCATCCGTCCGGCAGGATATTGATGTGCATGCCGTATTCGGGTTGTCCTTTGAACTCCCAATATTTGTCAATATAGGGGGAGAGCAGGGGGCTGGGATGATATTCTTTGTACATAGGTTGTAAAGATAGGAATAAACTTCGAAGATAGGGAAATCCCTATGTATAAATAGAGAGAATCACGGAAAAGGAGGTTTTTATCATACTACATTTGCTGTATGGATAAATACTAAAACTTTCTATTATGAAAAAGATGTCAGTTGTTTTAGGCTTGTTACTCGCTGTCTTGGTGATGGGCTGTGGCATTTATGAGAGCTACGGGTTTGATTATAAGCAGTTGAGCAGCATTGAACGTGGTATGAGCTTTAAAGAGGTGTGTACCATTTTAGGAGAGCCTGCATTTAGAGATTTGAATAAGGAGGGAGAGGCTTGGACATTCCGTGCTTATACTCCTGCGGGGTGGTCGGCTGTCAAGGTGTGGTTCAAAGACGGAAAAGTGGACGAAATGAAGAGCTATCTGGAGGATACTTATCCGGTTACCACTTCGCGGGACAAAAGTTTCATGGACGAGAAAAAAGAATCTTCCGACAAGAGTAGCGAAACAAAGGTAATAGTTTCGCCGGAAGGGAAACATTACATCAAAATGGGCTCGGTAGTAGTCACTCCCGAAGGCAAGCATATAATAGTACCTTGATTATACCAGCATAATCGTTTCCGGATATAGTATAATGTGAATATACCTTTCTATAAAGTGCTGATATTTATAAAGTTCTATATTTTTTGCAGATTTTAGGTATATGTAGTTCAAAGAATGTTATCTGAAATGAAAAGAATGGGCAATGTTTGTCATTGCTCTGTCTTTATCTTATATTTGAGTAGATAATATAGGATATCATTTTAAGAAAGGAACTAATAATAAGATAATAATATGAAGAATATTGAGAAGGCGACCAATAATATGAAAATGGTATATTCCATTCTGTGCAATCTTAAGAAGTGTACAATCTTTGAATTACAGAAACTGACGAAGTTCAGGGATGTGGATTTGTGTTTGGCCTTGGGGTATCTGCTGCAGAATAACCAGATTTATCAGAAGCGTATTGATAACATGGTTTACTATGGAGTCGTCGCAAAATGAAAAGATATACAATAGGTTTACCACACATTTTGCTTACATGCTTGCATGGTGCTTTCTAATTGTTTGTTATATCGCGTTTTACGGTATGTAAGCAGATGCCATGCAAGTATGTAGGCAAACTTTGCTTGCATGCTGTTTTTTCTTGTGCAAATGGCTGGTCTTCTTTCCGCAAAGAACAGCTCTTTCTCCTACTAAAAGCTTATTAATGACTATTGTGCACGGTTGTGATGCAGTTTCTTCACTATTGTGGTACGGCTTCTCCATACTTGTGGAGAAGACGTACCACAATAGTGCGCATATCTAACTGTCATTTAATCAGTAGATTAAAATCCTATGTTTGAGTAATGAAAGCCTGATAAACAGTCTTTCATTGGCTGTGTATGTACCTTCAAAAGAGTGTGATATGGTAGTGGATAATGTTCATGTCTTACAGTTTTTCAGTGAAAGAAATCATGAATATTGGGATACTTGAAAAATAAGTCCCTCTTTTGCACGCGAATTAGAAAACCAAAAGAGTTTTGTAGTCCTCATCGGAGGGGCGTAAAAATATCGGATAAGATGACTGGGTAAAACCAATCATTTTCATTGTGATTCTGTTTACAGAGCTTTGAAGGATATGAGGTACAAGGTTGTCCGTATCAAGGATATAAAAGAGGATTTATCCGATTTTGCCGGATATAAGAAGAAATAATCAGATTTGCCCCTAAAGTAAACTTAAAGGATTTAGAAATAAAGCAGTTCAATCCGGAACATCCTTTAAATGAATTGAACAGATTGAATAAACTGAAAAAGTCCAATCCGGAGGCTTTCCATTACTGGTATCAGATTTATAAGATTATTCAAGAGAATGAAGAGAGTAAATAAATTCAAATAAGAAAAACAGCCGCTACAACTGTCAATCACAGTGTAGAGGCTTTTCTTTTAGAGTTTAAAGCATTAAGAGGGGTATAATGAAGGTGCAAGTTCATTGTTAATCCTATATAACTTTACTAATAATGTTTTTTTTTGTATTTTTGAAGAATTATAAACCAAGAACTTACGTAAACGCACAACCGATATGAAATATAAAACCAGTCTGATAACTATTTTATGGGGAAGCCTTTTATGTTTCACTTTATCTGTTGTAGCACAAAATAGCCTGCAATATCAAAAAGACTCTTTGCGGCAAGCGATTGAACACGCCGAAGGTATTGACAAACTGAAGTCGTACAACAAATTGTACTATTTATATATGTCGGAAGTTGCCGACGACCAAAAAATGGATACATTGCTGATGCTGTTCACTCAGGTTGAAGCCGAAGCCATAAAGCAGGGAAATGTAGAAATGCAGGGAATGGTGTATGGAAATACCATCATATCCCACATAAACCGGAAGGAGTATGACGAAATCATTCAAAAAGCGCCCGGCTATCTTGACTTTTATATCCGGCACGAATTGTGGAAGTTCTATTATCAGATCAATATGCAGCTGATTACTGCCTATAATCTGAAAGGGGATTATAAACAGGCAGCCGAAGCGGCGGAACTCATGTTCGACCGCGCCAGGAAGCGGGAGGACAAGGCAGGGATGGCATTGGCGCTCTATGCTACCGGAATCACTTATAATGTTCAGAATAGATGGAAAGAGGAAGAAGAATGTTTCAGAGAGTGCGCCGGCTTATTATGGGAAGTTTCGGGATACGACAATATCCTGACGCAATCCTATGCGTTCTTATGCACTGCTCTTCGGGCACAGGCACAGTATGACAAACTATTGCAACTTGTGCCTGACTATGAAAAAGCGATTGCACGATTCGAGAAATCATCCGGAAGAACACAGCCTGAAGCGCGGGGAAATCTCTATGTAGCATTGATGAATACATACATAGATACGAAAGACTACGACAAAGCCGGGGAATATCTCTCCAAATTGGAAAGTATTGTCAATAACAATATTTCCAAATATGAGTTGGCGCGCGCAAAGGCTCTGATTTTTCAGTCACAGGGAGACTACCGCAAAGCACTTGCCGTAATAGACAGTGCAACGGCCGGGATTGATGAATCGGACTTCAGCCTCAATGATACCAGAAAAATAAAGATGGAGATACTTGCCCGGATGGGACGTGTTGACGAAGCGTTAGCGCTATTGGATCAGTTCATAGCTACCAATGATACTATAAAAAACGTGGAGGTCAATGCCCGGTTCGATGAATTACGTACCCAATATGAAGTGGAAAAACATATTGCCGGGAAAGAGCGTAATTTCCATTACCTCCTTTTTGCTCTTGCCATTTGTCTGGTTCTCGCTTTGCTCTTGGCAGGTGCTTTCTATTACAACCGGACTATTGCCCTCAAGAATCGTAAGTTGTATGAACGAATTAAAGAACAAGACCGGTTAGCGGATGAACTATCCCGATTGGAGAACATTCGCCAATCGGAATCCTCCCCGGAGGATTCCGGCAAAACAGCCGGAGCCACGGAACTGTTTGCACCTTCCGGCGAACAGCAGAATCTGGTTATTCGATTGCAGGAGTATCTGCTCTCCGATGATAACCTGTCCAATACTGACATTAACCGCGATGATATAATCTCCGCACTTGGCACCAATAAGAACACATTGACAGATGTCGTCAAAGCCGTTACTGGAAAATCTCCCATGGAGTATATGCGTACTCTGAAAGTGGAAGAGGCACGCCGGAAGCTCGACAGCCATCCCGAACTTACGATTGAGGCGATAGCTTTCAGTTGTGGCTTTAATATACCGAGCACTTTTTATCGTCTGTTCCGCAAACAATATGGCATTAGCCCGACAGAATACCGGAAAATGGCAACGTCCCAAGAAAAATAAAAAATACTGCTCCAAAATTCAAAAGCACGGTGAATCCGTGCTTTTTTTATGTCCGAAAGCCTGAAAAACGGCAGAAAAGGACAAAACGCCACAAACTTGGGACAAAATGCAATAGTTTTCAGCCCGTATTTCACATCCTTTGTACCAAGAAAAAGAAATATCTATGGACAATTACATTTTCCTTATCGCACTGGGACTTGTTTTCTGCTCGCTTGCAATTGTGGCTTTGGTCTTTTTGCATTGCCGGAAGATAGTTGAGAAGTGCAATTATTATATGGCGAAAGGCATCCGTGAGCAGGATTGTTTAGCTAAGCAATTGGAACGAACACGCATAGAAAAAGAAATGATGGAAAAGGTGATTAAAGCAGAACTGGCGGAAGCTGTTAAATCTTTTATGACAGGAGAAAAAAACGATGGCTGTACGACTGACTGTAAGAGACAGATATCGCGGATAGAGATAACCTATTTCATTTAATATACATATAACAAATGAACTTTATGAAACAATTACAAGAAAAACTACTGGCCTTGCTTCTGATGGCTTTATTGACCGGAACAGGAGCTTACGCGCAAGAGGCATCGGATAAACAAAAGACACCGGATTATCGGTTTGCCGTCCGCACGAATGTGCTGTATGATGCCTTCCTGCTGCCCACATTGGGTGTAGAGTGGCGTATGAATGAGAATGTCGGCATCAAGCTGGACGGCAGCCTCGCATGGTGGGGTGGCAATCACGGCAAGGTGCAGAAGATGTGGCTCGTCAACCCCGAAGTGCGGTGGTATCTGCTGCGCGAGAAACGCTTCTATGTAGGAGCATCGGGAACCTACGGCGAGTACAATATATATAAGTACCCGCTTGGCAGCATCCTCTCGAAAGACACCGGCTATCAGGGCAAGCTGTGGAATGCGGGATTGACCGTGGGCTACCGGCTTTATCTGTCTCGCGACTTCTCCATCGACTTCAACCTCGGTCTGGGCTACACCCGTTCCGAATATGACAGTTTCGGCATGACCGATGGCATACGTGTATATAAGGAACGGAACAGAACAAAGAGCCTATGGGGACCGACACAGGCCGGCATCAGCCTCGTGTGGAAGATTGGCAGCAAATAAGTAGAACTATAAAAATACGATATATGAAAAATTCGATTACATTACTTTGTGTCTGGGCGACAGTCCTCCTCCTTGCAGGTTGCGATGTGAAAGATCCGATTTACAACACTCCGCATCCCGACAAAGGGCAAATCACCTTGACAACAGACTGGACGCGGCGCACAACGGGCGTGGATATACCGGCAAACTACACGGTGGCATCCGGTGAATACATGGCTACCGTGAGCGATGCCACCAACACGCTCGACCGCCTTTTTGAGCCGGGTGTTTGCCACTTGCGTGTTTACAACACGCCGGAGCGCATCACCGTGAGCGGCAGTGTGGCAACCGTCGCCGGGGCCTCGGGTAACGTGGACGGAGCGGGGCTATTCATACAGGAAATGCCGGGCTGGTTGTTTACGGGCGTGACGGAAACTACGATAGAAGCGGACACCGACCACACCCTTACCGTTGCGATGCAGCAGCAAGTACGCCAACTGACGCTCTTCATCGAGCCGACGGGCAGTACCACGGACAGGATAGAGCGAATCGAAAGCTACCTTTCGGGGGTTGCCTCGACGCTGGATATGGATAACGGCACGCATGGTACGCCGCTGAACGTGGCACTGGCGTTTTCGAAAGTAACGGAAGGAGCCAATACCGGAAAATGGGCGGCCACGGTGCGTCTGCTCGGCGTGGCGGGTGTGCAGCAGAAGCTGGATGCCAAACTCTACTTTGCAGGAGACAGTCCAAAGCCGGTCACTCTCGACAGTGACCTCACCACGGAGCTTGCCACCTTCAACGCCGACAAGTATAAGCCACTCGCCTTGGGCGGGAAAATAGTGGAAACACCTACGGAAGCTGACTTCTCCGCCACCATTACCGACTGGACGCCGGGCAATGGCGAAGACGGCGAAAACGGCTCGGCCGGAATGGAGACGAACAATTGAATCAAAAATATGTAAAAAAGTAAGATTATGAAAATTAGAAACTTATCAATCATTGCCGCAGCAGCCCTTGCACTGGTCGCCTGCAACAACGACAACGAAGTTATCACCGACAACTGGAACGGCGAAATCCGCCTCACCAGCGGCATCACCTCCCACACCCGTTCCTACGGCCTCGACACACAGCTTGGCGCAGGACTGCAAATATCTGCCTGGGTGGACGACAAGAACAACCTCCCCATCTACCGGAACAACGTGCTCACCGCCGACGGCACCGGAGGCTTCACTTACGCCACCGATATGTACTACATCTCGCCCGACCCCGTGAACATCTATGCCATCCATGCCAATCCTGCCCCGGCGGGAGACGACTTCCCCGCATCGGTGTCCCACGAAGTGAAGGCCGACCAGACCACGCAAACCGCCTACGCCGCCTCCGACCTGCTCTATTCCACCAAGCGGAACGTGGCCCCCACTGCCTCTAACGTAGACCTCACTTTCTACCATTTGCTATCTAAAGTAGAAGTAGTGCTGAAGCGCGGCAACGGCGCCCCCGACCTCACCGGTGCCACCGTGACCCTGGAGAACACCGCCCTGAAGGCCACCTTCACCCCCAAGAAAGGCGTCGATATGAGTAGCCAGCCCGCACGCCGGGCGATGATAGCCCTTGCTGCCGACCCCAATCCCGCCGCTCCGATTACCATCCCCACGGTGGTGACGACAGACTTTAACGCCACCAATCTCCAGTACGCCGAAGCCATCGTGGTGCCCCAGGAACTAACCGCAGGCACCGTCTTCATCCGCGTGAAGCTGGCAGACAACACGAATTTCGTCTACAAAATCCCCGCCGGAGATGCCTTGAAGCTGGAAAGCGGCAAGCGGTACATCTATAAGATAACCGTGGACTATAAGGAACTGAGGCTGGAAACCGAAATCGAGGACTGGGAAACCATAGGCGCACCCGTAGAAGGCTCTGCATTTCAGGAGTAACCCATAAACAATAAATATAAAGAAAAAAATGAAGAAGACGAACATACCAATATATATAATGTACCTGTGGGCAGCCTTGGTTTTGGCTGCCTGCACAGGCGATGACGACGCGGCATGGCCCGAAGGCGGCGTGCCGCTGGAACTCTACGCCGCCGTAGAGGGATATTCCTCCGCCAACGCCCAGACACGGGCTACCACTGAAAATAGGTGGGAAGGGGGAGAAGTGGTGAAGCTGCTGATTGGCAGTAAAATCTCCGGCAGTACGAATGAGATACACCTCTCCGTCGATTCCGATGGAAAGCTGATTACAAATGGTGCCCAATGCACCTGGACAAGCCCGAATGAGGAAAAGATTATTTATGGGGAATATTATAATTTGCAGGCTGCTCCTTTATTCTCTGTACAGGCCGACCAGAGAGATAAAGGATATCAGGATAGCGACCGCATGGCTGCTCCCCACATCTGCATCACCGTAACGTCCCCCGATAAGACCCTCGTCTTCCGCCACGTCACAGCCAAGGTGGTGGTACACCTCAAAGCGGGCAACGGCGTGACCGACGATGAACTGCAGCGCGCCACTGTAACCTTTGAAAACCTCACGTGCACGGGAGGGAATATCAATCGCAACAATGGAACCGCAGAGCAAGTGCTCCCCGGCATCGACCGCATCACCCCCAACGAAGTGACCCCTGCCGCCGACGAATACGTACGCACCGTGCGCGCCCTGCTTCCTCCCCAAAATATGTCGGGACGGAAGTTCGTGAAAATAGTCATCGGAGGAAAGACCTTCTACTACACCCCCGCCGCAGGCGAAGCGAACTTCTTCAGTGGCAAGATGTACGAGTACCGCCTCACCGTGACCTCGGAAGGTATCAAAAATATCGACATGGAAGAAGGAGGAGGTACGTGGCAGCCGGTCGAGTAGAACAGTAGCAACTAAATTCATCAATAAAAAAGAAACCGTATGAAACAACATCATTCCATATTTCCCCCGGCAGCATCCCTGGCCTGCGCCCTCATCCTGATGCTGGCGGCATGCACGTCCGACGCACTGGACGAACTGCCCCCTGCCGGCACCGACCCCGATGCCCACCCCCTCACCATCACCGTGAGCGACGGCGGCATGTACGCCACCGGGCAAACCCGCGCCCAGGAACGCGGTTACAGCACCGTCTTCACCGAAGGCGACTGCATCGGCCTCTACGTGGTGAAGGACGGAACCCTGGAGGTGAAAAACCTCTGCCTTACCCTACAGGGAGGCAAGTGGACGCTGCCTGCCGGCGCTTCTCAGCTCTTATACTCACCCGATAAGAGTTATCATGCCTATTATCCCTACCGGAAGGATGGAGATTTGAACGGCAAGGTATTGCCCGGCGACGAAGACTTCTTTAAGTCTGTAGTCAAGCTTTGGTTTGTTAACCGCGACCAGAGTACCTACGCCCAATACACCGCCTCCGACCTGATGACGGCCCGTGGCGTGTATAACAACCATACGCTCAGCTTCGCGATGGAGCACCGCATGTCTCTGCTCATCCTTCAGGTGCCTGCTACGAAATATACCTATACCGAAAAGATAGACGGCCGAGAGATTTCTAAGAGTTATTACCGCTACACGGCGGTGATCAGTGAAAATTCATATTGGCAGGAGAACCCCTGTACGGCCCGCCTGCTGCTGAACACTACAGACCCCACACACTTGAATCCGGAACCGTATGAGTATTACTACAACGGAACTAAGGAGACTTTCAATCTTAAGTATTCCCAATTAAATCTTCAGCCCGGAAAATACACCGTTCACACGCTTGACGACAGTAAGGTGACAGAAGAGTCCCGGTCGTTAAAGGCGGGTGACTACTATATGCAGGACGGCAGCATCCTGCCCGGGGATGAAGATGTCAAGCCGTTCCGTGATGAACTACAGGAGAGTTGTCTCGGCGTAGTCTTCTGGGTGGGCGAAATCGATGGGATGCACTGGACGCGGACCGGCTCCAAAGAAGGCGACCGCCTGCTGATGCGCGACCATCCGGAGTGTGTGCACGGTATGGTCGTTGCGATGGATGATACCTCCTCTCAGGAGATGAAGTGGGCCACCGGAAAGGGGGCGACTGAGCATATTTATCAATGGGCCAAAAAATCATTCAACGAATTCACATCCGGAGAGCAGGCCGATTGGGAAGAAATACGGGCATCCGATATATCTTTCGGTTATTGCAGATCCCGTATAATGGCACTTTACGGCTCTCGGCACAGCGACACCACCTTTCCTGTCTACGATGCGATAGCCGATTATGCTGCCACGCACCCCGCGCCCACAGGTAGCAGCGGGTGGTTCTTACCGGGCAGTCATGAGCTTGCCACACTGTGTTTCGGTGCGCCCACTAGTTTTACTGAATCGGGCTCCACCTACTATTACAAGAATCTTCAGATGCTCAATAAAATCAATCCCCAGATTGATAAGGCGGTCGGTGATAAGCTTATCGGGAAGTATTGGAGCGGCTACGAATGGAATGAAGAGAGGGGCTGGCATGTAGATGTCACCACCCCCCACTATGGCGTAAAGCCCAAAACCGATACCTATAAAGTCCGTGCCGTGCTGGCCTTTTAGCGGCCTGCGTGCGGAAGCTGCGAGATAAAACGATTTATTAACCCCCGTCCCGCCAAGGAAAGGAGGTTATTGATTGAGTGGATTTAACAAGAACAAAACCTAAACATAAGTGAATTTCTTCGCTTGCATCTAAGGCTCGTTCTATGTCTTTCCCTAAATATTCAATCAAAGGAACTTCGGAGCATTGGTGGGTAATTGGTCGGCTACGGGAATAGAGTTATGAACATATACGCTGCCAACAGAATATGTCTTTTTAATTGACGATGTGAGGTGATAGTGCAATTATTAAAGCATTCTTTTTCTCAGTAGGCATAAGGGGAACTAAAAGAGGGGTGCAGTCAGACGGCACGAAGTGCCGGATGGCTGCGCCATCCGTCGCTTCGTTTACTCTTGGTCTAATAGTTCATTTTTGAACCTATCCAATTTGACTTTAGCGCTGTCCTTATTGCTACGCTTCGTATCAAAATAGTCTTTGATGATAGGTTCGGACAACTTGCACATTGTGCCTTTCTTGCCGTCTCCATATCGGGAGTAAGTTATCCCGTGGCACTCCAACAGGTAAGAAATTCTATCAAGCACATCATTTACGGGGATATATAAATCGCTACCCGTTTCAGCTTCAAATTCACTTCTCATATTCAATAAGAACTTCTGGCTTCTTTAACTGAACCATGTAAACCTGTGCGATTTAGGCATAAAAAAAGAGAGCTACTTTGATGTAACTCTCTGAATTTTTGGTGATTCGCCTGGGATTCTCTTTTAGGAGTTACCACGCTGATATTTAAAACTTTATAATTTTAGTTTCAAGCATATCCCATGATTTATCCCACTAATTTGCTACGTGCTTTTGCGGTAGTTTGCTCATGGAGAATACTGAAAACAAAGATAAATCATTTCTTTGAATTCGCAAAATGAGAAGTCAGTTTTGACTGGTACTAAAAAGATAATTTTTATTTTGAAACCAAATCCAAAACTTTATCAATGTCATTCTTATAGCTAATATCTTCAAATAAAATATCAAATATTTTATTTATATATGCCAATTTCCGTTTGTGAAGTATCTTGTCTTGCTTGAAAATATTATAAAACCCCATTAGCAATTTCATTTGACGTTCCCTAACTGTAGATGAATACTCAGTTTCTTTTTCTTTTCGAAATTGATAAAAATGTATCATTTTGAAAATTTCAAAGCATTGATCAGAATATTCAGCGCTATATTTTAGTAGATATTCAAGAATGTAATATTTTTTAAAATCAAAAGACTTCGAACTAATGTATTTTATTATAAATGGGTATAAATCGGAAAACTTCACATTTGATTTTTTATAATGTAAAAAACAACAATCATATTGATGTGAAATATGATCATCTTCATAGTTCAGATATTTTTTCAAAATAAATATAGCTTTTTCTCCTTTTGGGTCTTCTTCGAAATAAAAATAGGTTATAGCACAACTAATAACTTCCGCAATACATTTAGGATCATTATCGATATAGTCAAACAAAATCGACTCTGCATTTGAATAAGTCCTCACCCATGCGAAGTAAAGCATTGCAGAAATATTTTCTCGAAATTTCTCATTTTTAATCCCTTTTGCTCGAATTAAATAAGATGCCAATCGAGAAAAGTCATAGTGAGCATAATATTGAGCAGGGTTGAATGAGTAGACAAACAGTTCATCAGATGCATTTGCTGTAATTAATCGAAATAATGAAAATGCTCTCTCAATATTGTATCTATTCAAATATGCCAATCCATAAAGGACTGATGTTAGAATATCGTCATTGGCATCCTGAACAACTTTCTCCAACGTTCCTAAAACTAATTCCCCATGTTTTTCCATACTCAAACAATACAATGCATCTATTGCAGAACCCCGTACAGAATTTATGGCCGAGCTATACAAATCTCTATCATTTTTTCTTTCAGGATTAGGGTATGATAATGCCAAATTAACAGCAAAGTCAATTATTGTTTGATCGTCTATTCCTTTTATAAATAATTTCCGCAAACTTCGTGTAATGTAGAAAAGCTTATCATCCGAATATCGTTTATTTATTATTGCCGATACAAAAATATCTTTTAAAATTTCATTTGATAAGTCTGATTCTCCAAAAGCACATAGGGCTTGAGCAATATAAGAATCATGAATCTTTTTATCGGCAATCATTTTATGTATCAAGCTAACGAAGCGACCTGGTTGTTTTTTCACTTCTTCTTCTAACCTCCGAGCATGTTGTTCTCTTCCTCCTGTAAAATCATAGGAAATTTTATCTTCTGCATATTTGATAAATGATTTCAGCCATTGTTCATCTGTCATTTTTGCGTATGCATCGTGTTTGATTGGCGAACCAATACCTCTCATTTGAAAACTACTGCTATACAAATAATCAGAGGGCTTTACTTTAGGGAATTTTCTATTGAGTTCTTGATATGTCTTTTTTGCCTCTAGTATTGAATTTATATAATCAATGGGAAATGCCTGCAAAAATAAATAAGTAGTACGTCCATAAGAAGAATAGAAAGGATTTTTTCCTTCTCTATCATCAGGCATTAATTTTCCTTGATTTTTAAGAGATAAAATTATATTCAAGATAAATTTCTTGTTTTTGTTGCAGAATGTTGGAAACCAAAGCTGAATAAGTCGAAATAAATCTCCTTGCAATTCTCCATGATCTGTAATTTGATTTATTTGACGCATCCGTTTGATGATAGACATCACCAAATCCTCTTTATTTGAATCGGGCTTATCCAATACACACAATACAATCTTTAAGATAGAATGGTATTTAGAGGTATAATGAGTTTTAACGAAATCATCATAGAACACGGAGTTTTTAGTTCGAATTTCTTTTACCCAACGAATGAGCCTTGCATAAATTCGTTCTTTGTCTGTATGATAATCGCTTTTGTTGTTTACTACACTGAATGAGGTAAATAATCCATCAGGAACTAATAATCTATCTTCTTCGCTATCCCACAGGTGCTCTTGGCTTTTTATGGCTGAAAGAACGGTGTTGAACAGGAAGGTTATTGCTTTTTCGGGCGAAGTCTTGTTTATTAAATCTAAGAGTCTCTTCTTGGCATACCAATCATCTCCATGCTGTCCCTTTTCTCTTTCCCAAATTCCATTATAGATACTTTCTGAGATTTCCCTTATTACAAAATCCACATTTGCAGGGACAATATTTTCGAGTATATGATAATATGAAAATGAATCCAAGGAATCTTTACAATAAAGGAATAGGTCGTATGCCAATGAATTTGCCCAGTCTTGATTGAAATACAAAATTCTACCCACGACTTGTTTTTTTTCTTCAAACTTAAGGGATAATAACAAATTAAAAATGTCATCAATATTTGACTGCAAATTTCTTCGAAGAAGAAATGTTGCCATATTGAGCGACTGATTTTTCCTCGTTTCAAATGGCAAGTAATTGTTATAAAATGGACAACGTAAAATCCACTGAGAATATTTTGTTTTCTTTTCAAAGAACCTATCCCTAATTGTAGGCTTCAACTCATACATGTTTTTCAATAAACCTTGTTGAATTAACCAATTGGTCCAACCTTTTGAAATCAAACTATCAATAAAAATATCGTAATATTTTTTCTTTTGTAAAATTAGCTTTAATGCTATTTGCTTTTCATCATTAAAAGGGGTTTCGACATTGGATAATAATGAAATCACTAATGATTTTATATGAAACCTTATTCCGTTTGATTGTAGTATATATTTTGTTATTCGTATATATTCATTTCTGTCTGATATTGATAGATAAGAAATGATCATTTTTAGTCCAGATCGGCTTTCTAATGATTGTTTATTCGTTTTTATGTACTTAATCAGACTCCCCTTTTCTTCTATGAACTTTTTAGCAAAAAGATAGTCATAAAATGACTGATGGAAAAAGCGTAATGATTTATCTTTTTCTTCTATGACAATCCCTTTACTTTTCAAAAAAATGAATTCAGTTGGATAATCTTCGACCATATTAGCAGATGAAACTGTAATCGTTTGTTGTGCATGTTGTTTCTCAATTATTTTGTAAAGAAATTCTTTTAGCTTATTTTTATCAATCTTTGGATTTTGTATAAGCTGTTTCCACAATTCAACATATAAATCCTGAAGAGTTTTAATTTCATGAGCTTTTGTTTTATTATTATAAATTCGACAAAAAACATCCAAGTTATTAGGATTTCTTAGTAGAGAAAATAAAGTACCCGTCAAGTCTCCTTTTGCCAATTTTAATTTAGATAAGACGCTCTCCACATCTTTGTCATGAAGTTCACTTACTTGAATTTTTATATTGTTTTTGTAAGCATGGAACGAAAAGTCGTAGTTCAAATCATATTCTCGGATAGAGACAATTACTCTAATATTATGACGGTTTTTTAACGATTCAATGAGTTGAATATAAGTATTCACATAGTCTCGATTGGATGATAAATATTGCGAAAGAGCATCTAATTGATCAATTAAAACAATCGTTTTTCCGACATTTTTAGAGACTTCGATGATTGATTTAATAATTGGGTGAGTTAAATTAATTTTCGTTGTAAGATCATCCAGATTATTTGCAATTAAGGCATCTGACTTGAGACCAAGAACAGGAATTCCGTCTTTAGCCAGCAATTCATATAAATCCCGAAGTATCGTAGTCTTTCCACATCCAGCACTGCCTGAAAGAAACAGAACGTTATTACTTTTCTCTTCTGAATTAGTTGGTAATGTTGATTTTATCCAATTAAGCAGTTCTGTGGTTTCCTTGCGTTTTATATTAGAATTAGGAAGATTGCCAAAATAGTTTTTGCATCCGTAAAGCGTAAACGAAGCATTTCCTAATTCATCCAACAATTCAGGATTATAAATAGAATGTGGTTTAGTCAGTTCTTCTAATTTTTCTTTTATAGGTTCTAATGCTGTAGTCTCAATGACTGTTTTAGCCTCAAAATATTTACTAATCAGATTTTTATTGTACTCATAAGACAGCCTTCTATCTAATTCAATACCTATTATTGGAGTTATTTTGATACTTGACAGTATTCCATATAATTGGTTCTTTACTTTAGTAAGATCAATTACACTGAGCGTTTTATTTTCTTGGATTACTTTATTTATCCAATTTTCTAATTCAGACTCTTGAAGAATTTCGTTTGGGAAATTTTTTAAGAATGGTGTTGCTTGGTTATTGAATCCACTTGATGCCACAAAGTGGTATTCAAACGTATTAATGTCAAATATGAAATCAGCATGTATAATTGAGTATAGACAGAATTTTATAATCTCTCTTGCGCATTCAGGCTTGGTCAGTACTTTGTCATATAGTTTACATTGTACTACACCAACACTATTGCCATTTTTATATAAAACACAGTCTCGCCCTTGTTCTTTATTCCCACTCAAAAGAACAACATCATCAAATTTATTATTAACGATTTTCTCTTGGATGTCTTGATAATAAAGGTCTCTGACAAACTCCTCAAATCTTCGATCATCGAGGTGTAAATGATATATTATAGGCTGATTAGATAAAAGTGGCATATTTATTTTTCTGATCTAAAGTCTTGTAATAATAAAGGATATCTATCAAATAATTCCGTGATATATGCAATTTTATCTCTCTTTGAAATACTCACATGCATTGAGATATCATTTAGATTGTAAACTTCATTGCATATATGGGAATTATAATTGCTCATAAATAATATCAAAAACGTTCGTTCATGAGAACATAGAGAAAAGGCTACTTTTTTCAATTTTTCATATTTATAATGAGAGACTTCGCCCAATTCATCAACCTCCCAATGTTCTTCAAATTTCAAAAGAGGCGAATTAAATAAATAATTCCAAGTATCTTGAATTAACTTTGTGGCTGTGTATTCTTGATACTTTGAATAAATGTTTTGAGTAATTTCATTCAGTGCAGAATTTACACAACAAATATAGTCATTAACAAATTCAGATTTAAGTATAGTTTGAATTGGAGTATTATGTATAATAGTATTCCGAAGTCTTTTTATTTTCTCTAAATTACTCAGATGTATTTTGTCGAGAATTGGTATTTGAAGCGTATTAGCATATTTCTTCAGCCCATCACTAATTTTTCCATACATTAAATTTTGAGAAAAATCAGCTGAAAGTTGTTCGATAAGAGTATGGGATAAACTATTTGAAATAATATCATTTTTATATTTTACAAAATCTATTTTATCAGCATTCATTCTTTCAGGAAAAGCATATAAAATATTTGCATATGATTGAACTAGCGTGGACTCAAAGATTGCATATGAATACAGAAACAAAGACTTTATTTGTCTTTGTTCTTTGCTGTTGTCAATGTCTTGTTTTATCAATGCTAGCTCTTTGTTCGCCTGTTCAAATGGTAAAACAATATCTCTAAGAAGAATTATGTTCGGTTTTTTAGTCATTGCTATTTATATTTTTTTCTTTTTTTATTTCCACCAATAACTCCCTCACTTCTACTCCCAACGTTTTAGCAATAGCAAACAGTGTTTCAAGTGAAGGTTGAGACACGTTTGCACACCAACGGGAAACAGTAGCTTCATTCTTCCCCAATGTTTCTGCAAGCCATTTGCCTGTTTTCTTCCTTTCCACAAGTAATACTTTTAATCTGTTCAATTCCATTTATTAAATTATTGATGTATTTTGCAAAGATATTGATTTAAGTTGAACCTTCTATCTTTTGTTATCTTTTTAGTTATCAACAGACAAAATCTTTTATGTCACTGTTAAACTGACAAAAGTTATTCTCACGAAGCTTTCGCCTCTTTATACAATAGGGAAGCCATGAGCAAGAAATAACCGAACTTGGATAAGAGATAACTTTGGGCATAATATGAATCTAATTTTATCAGTTTAATCTTGGTTTTCGTTTCTTCTTTTTCTTTTTACGTTTCTGTGCTTGTAATTCCTTTGTCGATGTTGCATCGCAATTATTGCCATCTCCCAATGAGAAGATAGATAATAGAGAGTTACCACTACTGTTATTTTGCTGATTATAAGACTGTTTTTTATCTGTCTTGCTATCAAGATTGCAAGATAACATGTTCTCTTTTTCACTGGATTGGAATATTTCTTTTTTCTTTTCGCCAATAAAATATTGTTTTGGTTCTTTCAACTCCTGCTCCTGCATATTTAGTTTTTTACCTATACTGCCGTTTTTCATAGTGTTAGCATATTCAAATGATTTAGATAGTTGGCGGTTGTGGCCGAACAACTTATCAAATCCCTGTTCTGCCTGTTGGAATAGGTTCACACGGTCGAAACCACCCGCCACCGTCCCTTTCTTGGTGTTCTTGTGGTTGGTTAGCGGTGATAACTTCTTTTTGTTGGTTTGGTCTTTACGGCTGACAATCAAATGGCAGTGCATATTCAGCTCATTGTCTGAACGGCTACGGTCAAAATGTATCTTACCATAGAATTTTATATCCGCTTCGGATAGTCCTTTGTTGAAGTTCTTGGCATATTCAGGAATAAACACCTCCCGGATATACCGTTTCATTGCTTCGACTTGTTCCAGCTCTGTATTGCCCATTACTCGGAGCTCCTTTTCCGATGGGCTGACATGAATAGCATAAAACTTAGCATCTGTTTTTAGAAGTTGCCCGATATTGCTATCTATATCTTTTATGACCTTTAATTTATAGATGTTATCATCTGTCATATTGAAAAAACCTTCGGTATAGATTCCTTTCTCCATTCTTTCTAAATCCTCGTGTTCAAGGTAATTAGCTAGTTGTCGGCTACTACCAGCATTATTATATGTTCCGTTTGATGGTGGAGCAAAGTCTATATGCATAAGCCTATGTATTTATCAGGTTTATAATCTCTGCTTTCAGGTTCTCCTTCCTCTTGCTATCCATCACACCACAAGCAGAAAGTTCCGAATAGAGTTGTATCAGGTGAAGCAGCTTTTTATAATCCCGTTGATGTATCTGATAGAGTGCGTTAATCTGTTTTGACTGATTGTTTATCACATCGGCATGATTGATGAACTGTTCACTTAGCTTTTTAAGTACGGCTGTTTGTCTTTCCTGACTGGCTTCTAATTGAGAGAGAATAAGAGTTTCTAAAGTTTTGCCGATAGCATCGAAGCGCAAAGCGATAGAATTTGTAGCACGTATCATGGGATTCAGTTGTTCTTCCTCATAGTGACGGATGAAGCGGATAATATTATCCTGTCTCTTATTTATTTTCGCCAGTTCCGATTTTACAGATTCCGGTGCTTCGGATGGGTTGATATGTGCCTTGTCTATATACCCGAACGCCAACTTTACAACTTCGCTCTTTTTCAGTGAATAGCGTTTGCATATCTTCTCTACCAAAGCTGCCGTTTCCTTGTCTATGGAAATGGTAGTGAATATCGTTTTCCGACTGCTGTTTGGCATGGTAATTACTTTTTTATAGAAATATGAATAGATAAATACCTGATAATAAGTATTGCAACGAAAATACTTATTACAGGTGTCATTACAGCGTGTTCTTGTAACACGCTAAAGCCGAAGGCTTTGCCCCGCAGGGCAAGAGGGAAGAACAGGACTTGTCCAGTTCCCTCTTGCTCGATTTAGCGAAACAGGCTGAACCGATAGGTGAGGCAGTTTGTGCTAAATCGGGGTGGTAGCACAAAGGAATAGCCTGAACACAGGCTTCTTTCCCCTGCTACTTTTTGCTATCAGGGCTGATTAGCCAACTGATTGGCTTTTTCAAACTGTTTGTAGGTTTGAGAGTCGGCATATTCCCGGACGAAAGCCCGAATATCGCTGGCTCTATAATACGTTTTTCGCCCGATGGTAAAGTAGGGAAGTACACCTTTCGCCCGATAGCGTTGTAAAGTTCTAAAGGATGATTTTAGGAGAAAAGCTAAATCTTGGTTATCCAATAGCTTTTCGTTTTCATCGAATACAGTATCGGTGTTGATAAGAGATTTCAAGTCTTGTCCGATTTCAGTGAGTTTTTTGGATAGCTTCTCCATCCACTTCTCGAAGTTTTCGTTATCTATATACATTTTGCTTCAATTTTAAGTTCAACATTATTATTATCAATCGATTGATGAAGCAAAGTTCGGTAAATGGATGCAAACTAATTAGGGGTGTACCAGTGGTACTCCCCTATAAATTGTAGATAAGATGTTGATTATCTGTATCCTTTGTTTTCTCGTTCTTCGATAATAAACTTCCGAAGTTCATCTAAAAATTCAGTTAGTTTAGTAGGCTTACGGGAAATTACACTTTCATGTTTCTTATAACAATCGCCTAATTTAATATTGAATAGTTCTTCAAAAGATTTTGTGATAACAGATAATGGTACAGGTGTACCGTTCTTGTATACGATTCGTTTGGATAGGAATAGACCACTAACTAATTCCATTATGTTGATTAGTGTGGTTTCGTCTGTTAAATATAAAGTAGAAAAAGGTCGTGTCTTCTTGTGCTTCTGAAATTGTTCAGGGTATTGAATTCGTAGATTCAAGATACGGATTTCAGTTTTTATAAGTTCTATTGCTTCATCAATAAGTAGTAATGGTGCAATTTTCCCCTTGCCCAAATTGTACACGGTACGATTTGAGCCTGTTTAGTCCAAAAGAAAAATAGCGTAACAAAATGCTATAATCTTGTTCATTCATACTAATATCAGCTAAATGTTTAGCCAATTCTTCAATAGCTTCTGTAAAATCTAATACAGGTGCTTGCTGCTGTGAGTATTCCGACAATAGTCGAAAAAATCTCAATTTAAGAATGTTATTCATATCTGATTAATAAAAAGTGTCCTACTTTGTTTTTTGCTAAAAATAGGGTGTGAAAATACAACTATGAGCATAAATAAACTAATCGTTTTCATCTTTCTCCTTGTTTGTTAGGTGATTTATATATTCTTTTGTTGTAATGATAGTTGAATAGTAATGGTTGAGCGAAGACAGAAAAGCTGCGTGTACGTCTTTTGCTTTTATTATTTGATCTTGAAACTCTAAGTCTTTTGTTGCACAAGCATCGGATATTATTATGCAGTTATAACCGAGGTCTTTAGCCGCTCTTACTGTTGCATCCACACACATTTGCGTCATCATTCCACAGATAACTAAATCTGTAATATACTGAGAGCGTAATAAATTATCTAATATAGTCCGATGAAAACTATTAGGGGTATGTTTAATAATAACATTCTCTTCTTTCAGCGGTGCAACATTTTCATGTATTTTCGCTCCTTTAGTGTTGGGAAGAAAAAATGTTGCACCCTGTTTGGTAGAAATATGTTGTATATGTATTATGGGTAAAGACTGTAATCTAAAGTGTTGCAAGATTACTTGTGCTTTTAATCCAGCTTCGGAAATTCCAACTAATGGATTCAATCCTCCTTCAAAATAGTCATTTTGAATATCAATGAGAAGTAATGCAATTTTTGTTTTCATATATTTCTGCTTAATGTTTCTGCAAAACTAAATGTTTACTACCTTTGTATCAAGTATGTACAGAATTGTATGGTACATACTAAAATGTATCTAATGTAGATAATCAGTTCAATACGTCTGAAATAAAATGAATAAGAATATTAAAAAAGAGGTTTGCGTCCTTGATTATGCTTTCCAAAGAATAGGTGGAAAGTATAAGGGACGAATTCTTTGGGCTCTGTCTAAACATTTGGTTTTGCGTTATGGTGAACTTAGCCGTGAAATGTCAGATATAAGCACGAAAATGCTAACACAGACTTTAAAAGAACTGGAAACAGATAATTTGATTCATCGCAAAATGTATCCCCAAGTACCACCAAAAGTAGAATACTCATTAACTGAAACAGGTAAGGAACTTATTCCTTTTATTCAATATTTGGTTGATTGGGGATATAAAAAAATGGCAGATGACTCACTGGAATAATTCTCATTTTCAGGAGCATAGAACGGCTTTCTTATTCTTCTTTATGTGGTAGCAATGTAATCAAATCTTCATCACCTTCTAATAGGTAATAAGCTACAAATATTAGAAGGGTTGAATCTGATGCATTATCAAAATGTAAAATAGGTTGATTTTTAGGCTCGTAAAAAGCTTCACCTGCTTTTATTAGATATGAACTCTGTCCCTCTATTTGAAATAATAAAGTTCCCGAAACTACATAACCCACAACTGGGCAAGAGTGAAGATGATAATCTGCTTTCCCCTTTTGAGGTATTACAATCTTCTTAATTTCGACTTTTGATAAACTCTGTTTATCATGTAAATGAACTGTCAGAAGATCAGTTCTAGTTACTGTACTCTTTTTCATACAAATGCAGCTATTTAGTGATAAAAATAAAACGAATATCAATACTTTATTCATGATTTCTTTGTTTTGCTGCAAAATTAGTGTGAATGAGGTAATTATGTCATTGACCTATGTTAAGAGATTTAAGCCTGCTCAAAGATTCTGGTTTAATACCAAGATAAGATGCAATATGATATTGTGATACATGTTGTTCAATATGCGGACACGTTCGTAAAAGCAATTTATATCTATCCAATGCACTATCCATTAGTAGCGATGACTCTTTACGGCACTTTCTGATAAAGAGTGTATCTGCAATATACTTTCCTAGCTTATACCACTCATTAGATTCCTGTAACAAAAGTTCGTAGTTAGATTTGGATAAACTCAGTATGAGAGAATTCTCTAATGCCTGTATGCTTCCTATACTTGGCTCTTTGGTTAGAAAGCTTCTATAGGAAGTTGTAAAAGAACCATCTGTATAAAAATCACTTATATATTCTTCACCATCTTTTTCTATATAAGAGCGAAGTGTTCCCTTTTCAACGAAGCCAATGAAAGTGCATACTTTACCCTGCTGCAAAAGAAAATCTTTCTTTTTTAACGATAATCTTTCTGATACTTCTATTACTTTCTCATAATAGCTATTTGATAACCCAATTTCTTCTATTATCAATTTCTTTATGTCCATGATGTTTCTTATTAGTACTACAAAAGTAGACATAATATTGTATTGGAAAAATGTGAGGCTCTAATTAAATCATATTCAGGCTATTTTAGAGCATAGAATATGCCTAATCATGCCTTTATCAGACACTTCTGGACAGTTTTGAAAACTACTCTTGATTCTTCTTTCATTTGCCGATGAAAATAGAATCAACACGTTTTATAAACCATTAAAAATTGAAAGTATGGAAGTAGTAACCATTGAAAAGAGAACCTTTTCGTATGTCTGCGAACGGTTCACCGAGTTTGCCAAACGAATAGAAAGTTTGTGCAGCACTCATAGCCAGAAAGTAGAAAACTGGTTGGATAGTCAGGAAGTGTGCCTGTTGTTGGGCTTTAGCAAGCGAACGCTACAATATTATAGAAGTAGTGGACGGCTGGCTTATTCTCAAATCGGCAGCAAGATTTATTATAAGTCTTCCGATATTGAAAGAATTATTGCTGACAGTGAAACACAAAATCAATTATCCAAACAAACCACGCCTTATGAAAAGAACTAAAGAAGATTACCCGTCCTTCAATCTGTTTTCCATTGTCGGCACATGGGAAAGTGTTAATCTGAATCCTACGGTTATTATCTACCGGAACGATAAAGAGTATCATCTTTCTATTATATATGTATCAGAAACCACTAAACAGGCTTCACCCGCTACTTATGAGATACAGCAAGATGGTAGCCAGTATTTTATTGCCACTGCATCCAAACGGATTTATATAGATTATGATTCAGCAAAAGATGTACTTAGCATTTCATCACTGGGTGACTATCTGCGTAACTAGCTATCTAGCTATCTTGAAATCAATATTTCAATAAAATAATCTTTCAATCATGGAACTAATAAATAAAGATACCCCACAAGTCAAAGAATTTATTTCTTCACTTGATTTGATGCTGAATGGCATTGAATCTATTGTCAAGCACTACAAGCCCCACCTGAACGGGGAACGCTTTCTTTATAATAATGAAGTTTCCAAGAAACTGAATGTCAGTTTGCGAACCCTGCAAGAGTGGCGAGATACAGGGCTAATCCCCTTTATCCAGATAAAAGGTAAAATCATCTATCGCCAGAGCGATATTGATAAGCTGCTCCAAAAGCATTACTTTGAAAGTTGGAAAGAATAGCTATCTAAAAGAGTATGAATTCCACTATCTTCAAAAGATGCATTTTTTTATTATAGTAGAAATTAGACCTTTGCAACCTAAAAGCACTTGAATCTCAATCTTGTTTAGTTAGATTTTAAAATTTAATTTGATGTATATCTTATTAATTTCTTATTTTTGTAAGCATGAGTCTTTTATATGAAAGTTAAATTTAAAATGTAAATTATGCCGCTAAAAATAAATGTGCCTTATTCCGAAAAAGATTTGGCAAAAGAAAAAGGTGCTTTTTGGGATAAAGATAATAAGACATGGTTTGTTCCCGATTATAAAGACATCAATTTATTTTCTCAATGGATTGACACAGATAAGGTATCAATAATTGCAAAAGCACCTTTCTGGATAGGGGTAACTCAAAAAACTTGTTGGAAGTGTGGCAGTATGATTGACGTGATAGCTTTTGCATCTAATAAATTTTGGATATATGAATATTCAGATGACGATGAGGCATTACAAGAATGGTATCTCCAAGATTATTTTTCTTTTTTCTATATGCCTGGTTATATTGAGAAAGAAATTTTAGATATTGTATGTTCACGTTTTCCTACTTTTAAACTGGGATTTTCTAAGACTGTTAATGGAAAGTATTGGGCGAATCATTGTGAGCATTGTAATGCTCTGCAAGGTGACTTTTTCATGCATAATGAACCCGGTGGAGAGTTCTCTCCTATTGATATGGATGGTTACAAAGCTATAACTCTAATAGAGTTCCCATGTAAATTTGATTTACCAATAACTGCATCTTATTCTTGGGCAAGTAATGAAAAAGATATTTTAAGGTATTGTCCGAAAACGCAGTGGTAATAGCCATATCCTTATCATATGTTTTTTTGTTGTATATCTTGTTTTGAATTTAATAGGAAATGTTTCTTTTGCAGAAGATTTAGAAAACATTGTTTTTCGGAATTTAATTTGAATCATTGACTTTTCCAGTGAAGTATTTAGTCTGTGCAAGTCTTTAGATGAAAATACGCTCGAACATAGTGAGAGGAAGATTTTCATCTAAACCGAAGGATCGGACTTGAACGGACTGAATACGGAACTTACCTTTGTCAATGCTTCATATTAAGTTTTGAAAAACTTACAATAAAAGAAAAGGATTGAGAAAATGAAATTCATTCTTCCCAATCCTTTTTCTATATTGGCTACTGCCTCAATTATATAGCCAATTCCGACAGACAGCTATTTACTTTTTGCATATCCTTGAAAATATTCTGATCCAGTACTCGTGCATAATGTTTAGTCACGCTTGTATCTGCATGACCTAACATCTTAGCAACATTCTCCATACTTACGCCATTTGCAAGGCAAATGCTTGTAGCATAGCTATGACGGGCGGTATGTGTGCTAAGATTTTTATGAATTCCGCACACATCGGCAATCTCCTTCAAATAACTGTTCATGCGTTGATTACACAATACAGGTAAAAGTTTTCCGGTACACTCTGCCACATCCTTATATTTATCAAGTATGGAAGCTGCCACAGGTAACACAGGAATGTTACACATGATTTTGGTCTTTTGGCGGTTCTTCCTTATCCAAAGTTTGTAGCTAACACTTGAAAAGGGACCCGGGTAGCATTTGAAA